>CAMOIK010000091.1 GCA_946615875.1 uncultured Verrucomicrobiota bacterium
ACCGCACCCGCGCCACACGGCGAGCTGACTTGCCAAAGCAAATGCCCGTAGGGCGTGGGCACTTGCTTTGGCAAGTCGGCTCGCCCAAAAAAAAGGCGTCGGGGTATTGTCAGAAGCAGGGAGAATTTGGTATAATTTCCGCCCCATCCAAGAAAGGAATGAGACTGAATGGCTGAAACCGAGATCATGGCGGACGAACTGGCCGAATGCGCACAGCGCGGCGACTTCGCGGGTGCGCTGGCGTTCGTGCGCAAGAACCAAGAAGCGGTATTCAATCGACTGGGCGCGGCCGGCGTGCGCGACGCTCTGAGGAACGCGACGAAGGACAGGCTTCTGCTCTCATACATCGACAGCGTGGAGTTCGGGGCCAGGCCGCTGTCTGAATGCCTCGTCAGGCTGGAGAAACTGCTTTCGCTTCAGGTCGGCTCCAAGGTTCTGTGCAAGTCTCTGGAGTGGGGGTGCGGTGAAGTGAAGCGGCTCGACCACTTCTACCGCAAGATCACGGTGGATTTCCGCGTGAAGAAAGGCCACCAGTTCTCCTACGCGGCGGCCATCGACATGCTCACCGCGGCTGGGGACAACCACATCCTCGTGCTGCAGAAGGCGGACCCGGTGCGTTTCGCCGCCATGCTCGGCGAACGGCCCGGCGAATTCGTGAAGGCGGCGCTCAAGAGTTTCGGCGCGATGAGCGTGCAGCGCATGGAGAGCGTTTTCGTGCGCTGCGGCTTCCTGAAGAGCCACGAGTGGAAGGCGTTCTGGGAGCGCGCCAGGGCGGACCTGAAGCACGACAAGCTGGTGCACGTGCCCGTGAAGCGCACCGACCCCATCGAGCTGAAGGCGTCGGAGGAAAACTACGGCGACGGCTGGCTGGCTGCGTTCAGCCGCGAGACCGACCCCAAGCTCATCCTCTCCGGAGTGCGCGAATACGTGGCGAACGGCGGAATGAAGGCGCCGACTGAACAGGCGAGGGCGACCATCGGCGACCGCCTGGCGTTCGCCGTGACCGCGGCGCGCCGGGTTGACGACGCGCTCTACGCCCGCATCGCCTCTCTCGTGACCTCGCTGGGCTTCGAGAAGCCGACGGCGGCGGAGATGCGCGAATACCTGTGGGACCGCAAGCGGTTCATCAAGGCGGCGGCCACGCTGCCCGCCCGCGAAGTCGGCGAGATGATTTCCTTCCTCGCAGTGGACGAGGCCGCACGCGCCAAGATCTGCAAGGCCATCCCCGAACTGTGCTACACGGCTGTGCAGGAGATCGTGACGCGCTTCGGCACGGAGACCGACTCTTCGCTGGAGAAGCGGCGCGAGGTGGCGGCGGCGCGCAAGGAGATTTCCGACCTGATGCGCCTGCCCAAGGCCCCGGCGACGCTGACCACGCTCCTCGTGGGCAGCTTCCAGCGCTTCCGTCCGGGCGAGCGGCCCGCGACGGCGGAGGAAATCGAATACTCCGCCGAAGACAAGGTGCTGCTCGGCATACACGGCGAAACGGGCGCGGACGGGCGGTTCGTCTGGAAGGCGAAGACGGGATGGTGGCAGCTCCCGCCGTTCATCTCGCTGCTCACGCACGCGATCGCGCTCGGCGAGGGCCGCCAGAACGGCGAAACCCTGAAGATGCAGAACATCGTCCGCAGACTCTTCGCCCAGCAGAAGAGCGGCGACGCCGACGCCAAGAAGTCCGACAAGTCCTGGCTGGAAAAGGCGTTCGAGTGGCTTGGCGACGACGACAAGGCGCTGTTCTTCGAGCGCTTCCAGGCGTCGATAGCGTGGGATCCCTCCACCCACCACGCGATCGTCATGAAGATGATACGCCTCGTCCCCGACCTTGAAAGGCACCTCGTCAAGATAGAGAAGAAGAAGGAGTACGCCCGCGTGACGTCGCACCGCTCCTACGCGCAGCGCAAGGCAGAGTATCTGAAGCTCATCAACAAAGACATGCCGGAGAACGTCCGGAAGATCGAGGAGGCGAAGAGCTACGGCGACCTTTCCGAAAACGCGGAATACCAATACGCCAAAGACGAGCAGCGCGTGCTGATGCAGAAGCAGTCCGTGATGCAGGCCGATCTCGAGGCCGTCAAGGAGTCGGACTTCTCCGACGCCGGCACCGACGAGGTGATGCCCGGCGTGACCGTGGTCGTGGACGCCGACGGCGAACAGCGCAAATACACCATCCTCGGCGAGTGGGACAACGACCAGGAGCGCGGCGTGATATCCTCGCGCACCCGCCTGGCCGCGAATATGCTCGGCAAGAAGCCGGGCGACCAGTTCGAGCTGCCCAACGCCGACGGCAAGGCGACGTTCGCGCGCATCGTGGCGATCGAGCCGCTTTCCACCGACATACGCGCGTGGATGGCGGAGGGTTGAGGCGCGCCCGGCGACGGAGCGCGGGACGGCGTGGATACGCAAACACAGAAAGGAGACAGTGCATGGCAGCAGTTTCAGACGACGCAAGCAAGCCCCTGGAAGCGGCTAAGCCAAATCGCAGGGCGCCGGTCATAATCAAATCGCAGCCGAAGAAGAGCGAGCCGATCGACACGTCGAAGGCCGTGGCTTTCGCCATGTCGATCGCGCAGGAAATGAAGCGCAGCGCCCGCGAGGCCAGCCAGAAGCCCGAAAGCGCCGAGATCCGCCTTTCCAAGCGCCCGACAACGCGCGAACGCGGCCAGAACACGATCAAGTTCCCCGACGAGGATCTCGCGGAATTCCGCAAGAGGCTGCTGCAGGAGCGCGACAGGGCGTACAGCGGGGTGGACGCGATGAAGGCCACCGGCTTCAACGAGTCCGACGACCACGAGGCGGACGGCGGCGACGGCACCAACCAGACGCTGCGCCTGCAGGCTCTTGGACAGATGGGCAACATCAAGCGGACCCTCCAGCAGATCGAAGAGGCGCTGCACCGCATCGACGACGGCACCTACGGCGTGTGCACCGTGTGCGGCCAGCTCATCCGCAAGCCGCGGCTCGTCAACCAGCCGTTCGTGCTCACGTGCATGGAGTGCCAGAACGAGATGGAGCGCGAGGCGAAGAACGCCTGACGCGGTGAAGACGTTCCTCGCAATATTCGCGGCGACGATGAACCTCCTCCTTGTCGATGTCGCGACGAAGGAGGCGGCGCTGCGCAACCTCCCCGCCTCCGGCTCCGTGGCCGTGGTGCGGGGTTTTTTCGATCTCGCGCTCGTGAAGAACCGCGGGTGCGCGTGGGGGATGCTCCAGGGGCAGGTGTGGCCGCTGGCGGCTTTCGCGCTGTTCGCGCTGGCGGCCATAGCGTGGAAGCGCAAGGCCATCTTCGACACTTCCTGCATCGCGACCGGCTCGCGCGCGCCGCGTCTGGCGGCGGCTGTGGCGGAGTGCATGCTGTATGCGGGCATCCTCGGCAACCTCATCGACCGCGCCTTTCGCGGTTTCGTAGTGGACATGTTCGACTTCCACTTGGGCGGGAGCCACTTCCCGTGCTTCAACGTGGCGGACGCATACATCACCATCGCGGCGGCCACGCTCGTCGTGCTTTCCCTGCTGCCGCGCCGAGAATGACGACGCAGCCAGCCGTCAAGCAACCCTTCCCATCGGCATGGATGTCAAAATAGAGTCTTCCTGGAAAGAAGTCCTCGCCCCGGAGTTCGAGAGCGGCTACTTCGCGGCGCTGGCGGAGTTCGTCCGCACGGCCTACCGCACCGGGCGCTGCTATCCGCCGGGTTCGAAGATATTCGAGGCGTTCAACCGCACGCCGTTCGACCGCGTAAAGGCGGTAGTGATCGGCCAGGACCCCTACCACGGGCCCAACCAGGCGCACGGGCTTTGCTTTTCGGTGCAGCCGCCCACGCCGCCGCCGCCTTCCCTGCGCAACATCTACAAGGAGCTCGAGAACGAATACGGCGTCTCGCTGGACGGCGCGAACGGCGACCTCACGCGCTGGGCCGACCAGGGGGTGCTGATGCTGAACTCGACCCTGACCGTCCTCGCCGGCGCGCCGATGTCGCACTTCGGCAAAGGCTGGGAGCGTTTCACCGACGCGGTGGTGGCCGCGCTCGCGAACCGCCGCGAACATCTAGTCTTCATGCTGTGGGGGTCGCCAGCGCGGAACAAGGGAGCGACGATAGACCGCCGCCGCCACCTTGTCCTCGAGACGACGCACCCGTCTCCGCTCTCGGCGCACAGGGGATTCCTCGGCTGCGGGCACTTCAAGAAGGCCAACGACTACCTGGCCGCGCACGGCATGGCGCCGATCGACTGGTTCTAGCGGCGCGTCGGCGGCCGCCCGCCGAAAAAGACCGAGACCATTGCGAAGAGCGCCAGCACCGGCGCATAGTAGAGCGAGGCCAGAAGGTCCGCCGAAGAGAATCCCTGTCCCGTCCCTGCGGCGCAAGCCGAGGCGATCAGCAGTTGCGCGCCATACGGCAGCAGACCCTGCACTACGCAGCCGGAAATGTCGATTATCCCGGCGAGGCGTACCGGGTCGGCGCCGGACTTGCGCCCCATTTCGCGCACGACCGGGCCGGCGATGACGATGGCGACGGTGTTGTTGGCGGTGACGAGATTCACGAGGGCGGTGAAGGCGAACGCCCCTGCCTGGCACGTGCGTGAACCGCGCACGAAGCGGGAGAACGCCGCCGTGAGCGCGTCGATGCCGCCGGCGGAGCGCACGAGCGCGAAAAAGCCGCCGGCTAGCAGCGCTACATACAGGGTCTCGCCCATGGCGAGCGCGCCCTTCCCGACCGCCGCGCACACGCCGCCGAAGCCCATGGCGCCGCACGCCATCCCGGTGGCGGCGGCGAGGGCGGCGCCCAAGAAGAGCGTGGCGACCACGTTTACCCCGGCCAGCGCCAGCGTCAGCACGAGCGCGTAGGGGGCGACGAGAAACGCATCGCGCCAGACGGGCGGCGCGATGCGGCAGTCTGCGGCGGCGTTCGCGCCGATGGCCGCATAGAGCGCGAAGGCGGCGACGGCGGCGGGGATCGCTATGCGGGCGTTCGCGACGAACTTGTCGCGCATCTCCACTCCCTGGGTTCGCGTGGCGGCGATCGTCGTGTCGGAGATCATAGAAAGGTTGTCGCCGAACATCGCGCCGGAGACCACGGCGCCGACCGTCAGGGCGGGCGACAGCGACAGCGCCGGGGCGAAGGCGAGCGCGATCGGCGCGACCGCGGCTATGGTGCCGCACGACGTGCCGACAGCCAGGGATATCAGCGCGCCAACGAGGAAGAGCCCGGCCACGGTGAAACGCGCGGGGATGCAGCTCTGCGCCAGGCGCACGGCGGCGTCTATCGCGCCCGCCTCGCGGGCGACCTCGGCGAACGCCCCGGCCAGGATGAAGACGAGACACATCACCATTATGTCCGTCTCGCCCATGCCGCGGGCGAGGATTTCGACTCTCTCGCCGAGCGTCCGGCGCCGGTTCAGGCAGAGCGCGAACGCCACTGCCGCCAGGAACGCAACTGTCATGACAAGCCTTTCATGTCGGTTTCGGCGCGCGAGACGGCGTCATTCGGCTCTCCACGGAATCGTGACGGCGGCGGGGCGCATTCCTTCGCACGAAGCGGTGAGCTTCAACGGCTCGCCGCTGCGCGAAGTGCGGCGGAATGCGACGGCCGCGCCGTCGCACAGCGAAATCTCCCCCGGCCCTTCCAGCGCGAACTCGAACGCCGCGCCGTCGTTCGGCGCCGCCAGGCCGTTTTCATCGACCAGCCTCGCCAGCGCGTAACCGTCCTCGCTGTCGCCGAGCGACCTGGTAGATACCAGCTCGACGGCCACGGGGGACTGCGCGGTCCTCACCGCGTCCTCGCCTATGTATGTGCCGTCGCGGTATGCGATCACCTTGGCCTCCCCTGGCTCGTACGCGGCGGACCAGACGAACGGCTCGCCTTCCCCGCTGCGGCGCACGCGCCCAAGCGACCTGAGATTGACGAATGCTTCCGCCTCGTCGCCAAGCGTCCAGCACCTGATTTCCACGGGCTTGCCGACCATGTCCTCCGGGTATGTCCAGTGCGAGACGATGTGGACGGCCGGGTTGCCCGCGGTCATGGCGGCGATCGCGCCGTACATGGCGCGCTCGTCCACCTTGGAGGCGGCGAACTCCGCCCTGCGGCGCTCCTGCTCGTCGGCGGCGCGCGCGATGGCGGCGAGGCAGTCGCGCACCTGGCGCTCTACCAGCCGCTTCGTCTCTTCGTCCGGCGCGACGATTATCCCCCTCAGCCTGTAAGGCACCCATTCCTTCGTCCAGGACGTGTCGCGGAACGGCTCGTCGAACAGCGCGGGATTGCAGAGTATGTCGTCGCTGGTGCCGGGCGCCCCGTCCGGTCCTGCGGAGAAGAGCGCCGGTGTTTCGCCCGGTCCGCCCGGGATGTACACGTAGTCGTTCTTCCAAGGGTCGCGGAGTATTCTGCCGCCGTGTATGTACGGGCCGTTCCATCCGGCCTTTACGACCTGGGTGGACGCGAGGATGGCGAGGCCCTCCTCCTCGGTGGGGAACTGCCCGGTGTGGTAGTGGTAGCGGCCAAGGGCGACCGCGAGCGCGTCCAGCGACTTCCTGACGATTATGGCGTCCTTGGATATCCTGGCCTTTCCGCCCTTCCCCGTCAGGGTCATGAAGACGGAGGCGAGCAGCATCAGCCCCAGCAGCAGCACGACGTAGAACACCACGCCCTTCTTCATCTCCGGCGCCTTCAGGCCCGACATCTCCGCCCGCTTGCGCTCGTATTCCTGCGCGATGCGCCGTATCGCGGCGTCGCGCCGCTTCTTTCCGCTCGCGTTCTTGGCGGGGAACTTCCTCCGCATCTCGTTTACGTCTATCATGCTTGCTGCCTATCCTCCGTGTCGGCGCGGTCCGCCGCCGTTCAAAGTTCCTCCAAAACCAGTCGCGGCGGCTCGCATGGCTCCGGCACGATCTCGAACGCGCGATACAGCGCACCGGCCGCGCTCTCCAGCGCATCCTGGCGCGTGGCGGTCTCAAGCGTGGCGAGTTCCGCGCCTACCGCCACGCGCTCGCCGCGCCCAACCGCCAGCGAAATTCCGGCGTCGAAGTCGATCACGTCCCCCTCCTTCGCGCGCCCGGCGCCAAGTTCAAGGGCGGCCAGCGCCACCGCCGCCGCGTCTATGCGCCTCACATGACCCGACTTCATGGCGGAAATCCTCCAGCGGTGGACGCACCGCGAGGCGCGCCGCCGCCGGAACGCCTCGATGTCGCCGCCCTGCGCCGCCACCATCTCCAGGAATTTGGCGAGGGCCGCGCCGTCGTCCAGACGGCTCCACGCCAGTTCCCGCGCGGCCTCCAGCCCGGTCCCCTGCGCGAGCGAGACCATGCGGGCGGCGAACTCAACGCCAAGCGCCGCCAGCGGCTCGTGCCGCGTGCCGCGCGCGGGGCGCGACATCACGTCAATGGCCTCCTCTATCTCGTTCGCGTTGCCAACGGCGAAACCGAGCGGCGCATCCATGTCGGTGACGAGCGCGGCGGCGCCGCGCCCCGCCGCTTTCGCGCCGGAGACGAGCGACTCGGCTAGGGCGAGGGCGTCGCCGCGTTCGCGCATGAACGCGCCGCTGCCGCACTTCACGTCAAAGACCAGCGTCCCGGCGCCTTCGGCCAGCTTCTTGGAAAGTATCGATGCGGTGATGAGCGGGATTGACGCCACCGTGCCGGTGACGTCGCGCAAAGCATACAGCTTCTTGTCCGCAGGGCATATCTCCGCCGTCTGGCACGCCATCGCCACGCCGACGCGCTCTACGGTCTCGCGGAATTCCCCGAGGGTCAGCGACGCGTTGTAGCCTGGCACGGACTCCAACTTGTCCGCCGTGCCGCCCGTCAGGCCCAGCCCCCGCCCGACGAGGGACGGGACGCGCAGGCCGCAGGCCGCCGCGAGCGGCTGGATGATGAACGAAAGCTTGTCGCCCACGCCTCCGGTGGAATGCTTGTCCGCCGTCGGCGCGCCGCCGGCCGGCCATTCAAGCGTCACGCCAGAGCGCATCATCGCATCCGTCAGGTCAGCCGTCTCGCGCACCGTCATTCCCTGGCAGCAAACGGCCATCGCCAGGGCGCTCATCTGGTAGTCGGGTATGTCGCCTGCCGTGAACCCCCGCACGAACTCGCGGATCTCCGCGCTCCCCAGCGCCTTCCCCTCTCGCTTCTTCTCTATCACCTGCTTCGCTATCATGTTAGGTATTATATCATATTTTCGCCCCGCGTTGTTCGCCACGCTCGCTCCTCCGCCGCTTTGGAGCGTCCGAGGCGATAGTTGTCACATGGCAAAGTCATGGTTATGACTTGGCAAGGTCATAGTTATCACTTGTCAAAGTCATGGTTATGACTTGACGAGG
>CAMOIK010000092.1 GCA_946615875.1 uncultured Verrucomicrobiota bacterium
TATATAGACCTGGGCGGAGTCTATATATGGACTTGGAGGAGGGGCGGGGAAGGCGCGGCGCTCACATTTCAGAGCTGGAAAAGACCAGCCCCGGGACTTCGCGCGGGTGGTCGCTGGTGCCGAGGATCGGCGTGAACGAGCCGATCCATTTCCAGCCGCCGCGCTTGGGGAGCGTCATTTTCACGTGATTGACGCCCTTCTTGAGGTGGATGGGCGCCGGTTCGCGATACCAGTAGTCCTCATCGACGAGCGGGATCTCCTTCGGATTTCCGGCGGTGGCCGGATGCGTCCACTTCGGCGGCGGTATGGGCTTGCCGTTCAGCTCGATCGTCGCGCCGTGCTTGTTCCACTGCCCGAGAGCCGGGGTCGGCGCGTCGCGGCTGCGCCCGTCGGAGCGCGAGAAGCCCGTCATGCCGATCCAGGCGCCGCAGTCGATGTCGCGTTCGCTGGAGATCCACGTCTCCAAGACGACCTTGCCGTCGCCGCCGGGGGCGTACGCGCCTTTCGGAAACCAGAAATGGCGAGGATACACGGTGGCCTGCGGGATGTCGACGGCGAGGAGCTTGCCGTCGGCGTCGGTCATGCGCCACCGCATATGCGTCTGCGCGACGTAAGGGAACGGGTGGCGGAAACCGGCGAGCACCTTGTCGCGCTGCGCCACGAGGCGGCGTTCGAGGTCAGCGGCCAGTGCGAAACGCGGGTCGTCCGGCGGCGGGAGGCGCGCGTAGAGCGAGGGTTCGTCGCGCTCGCGCCCGCGCCAGAAGCTGTCGGAAAGGAGCGCGATGGCGGGATACACGGCGTTCATCCGCACGACGTCCTCCGTGTCGGCGATGCGGTCGTCGTGCCAGACGCCGATGATCGCGCCGAGCTTCTCGTCCTTGCCTCCCCAGCGGCAAGGCTGCTGGTAGGCCGCGACGGAGAGGAGTTCTTCGGGATCGACGTGGTTTATGTAGAAGCTGTTCTGCGAGTCTATGTATGGCGTGGCGTCGCCGCGCGGGTCGTTCGCGCCCATCCACAGGTGCTTGACGGCCTGGCCCGGCAGGCGCAGACCCGGCGACCAGCCCATGAGGGTGCGGCCGTTGGCGACCACTCTCGCCGCCCAATGGTCCAGGTGGCCCTGCGGAACGCGCTCGCCGCGCTCGCGCGCCTCGTCCGTCCCCAGATGGACGATGGGCATCTCTTCCGGCGGCGCGAGCGAGCAAAGCTCGTCGATGAGCTCGCCGAGGATGCGCTTCGCCCTGTCGTCCGCGAGGTCGGCAATGCCCGTAGCCTTGCGGAAGGCGAGCGTGTGGCCCGGCATGTCGAGCTCCGGTATCACGGTCACGCCGCGCTCCCTGGCGAACGCCAGCACCTCCTTGAACTCCCGCTGCGTGTAGAACTTGCCGGGCTGCCGCGAGAACGCCGCCGCCTTCTGCAGTTCCGGGTGGCGCTTCGACTCCAGACGCCAGCCGTAGTTGTCGGTCAGATGCCAGTGGAAGACGTTGAACTTGTAGGCGGCCAGCGCGGAAATCACGTCCTTTATGGACTCCACGCTCTGGTAGTTGCGGCCGCAATCGAGCATCAGCCCGCGGTATTTGAACTCCGGCCAGTCGTTGATGACGCAGTCCGGCACGGGTCCTTCGCCGGCGAGCCTGCGAAGCTGCGCGAACGTGGCGCGGGCGTAGCGCCGCCCTTCCGCGTCGCCGGAGACGCTGGGCCGGCCGTCGCGCACGACCAACTGGTAGCCGCCGGGCTGCACCGGCGCCTTTACAAGCCAGTCCGCCCCGCGGAGAACCGTGCGCGGTCGCGGCAAAAGTTCGTCCAGCGCATCCGCGCAAACCGTCGCCGCCAGTGCCGCAGCCGCGGCCAATATCGCAATCTTCATCGTTTGGCTCTCCCTTCGCGGCGTATTATACCATAAATGCCGCCTCCCCGCGCGGCGAGGACGCCGCATCAGACCTTGCGGTCGTAGAGCAGGGCGGCGTTGAGGACCACGATCACGGAGCCGAGGTTGTGGACCAGCGCGCCCGTGACCGGCGTGAGGAGGCCGAGGATGGAAAGCGTTATCGCGCAGGCGTTGATCGTCATCGACAGGGAGATGTTGAACTTTATCAGCCTGACGCAGGCGTTCGAGAGCCGCTTGAGATACGGGATGCACGAGAGATCGTCGCCCATCAGCGCCACGTCGGCGGCCTCCACGGCTATGTCGCTGCCCATCGTCCCCATCGCTATGCCCACCGACGCCGTCTCGAGCGCCAGCGCGTCGTTCACGCCGTCGCCGACCATCGCCACGCACTCGCCCTGCGCCTGCAGGCGCTCGATCTCCGCCGCCTTGCCGGAAGGCAGCAGCTCCGCGCGGACGTCGGAGATGCCGAGCCTGTCGGCGACGTGACGCGCGGTGGCGGCGTGGTCGCCGGTCAGCAGCACCGGGCGCAGACCTGCGCGCGGAAGCTCCGCGAGCATCGCCGCCGCGTTTTCCCTGACCGTATCGGAAAGCGCGACGAGTCCGACCGCCTCGCCGCCTCGCGCCACCATGACGACCGCCATGCCGTCGCGCCGCCGGACGTCAGCCGCCTCCTCCAGCTCAGGCGGCACGGCAACGGAGTTTTCCGCGAGCCACGCCGCGCTGCCGCAGAGGACGCGCCGCCCATCGACCTCCGCCACAATCCCCTTGCCGGGAACCGCCTGGAAGCCGACCGCCGACAGACCGGACGCAGGACGCAGCGCGCGCGCCTTCTCCACGATAGCCTTCGCCACGGGATGCTCGGACGCCTCTTCGGCGGCCGCCGCCAGCGCCAGCACGTCGTCCGCCGCCATGTCGCGCGCGCCGACGGCCTCCGCGACGGAAAGCCGCCCGGTGGTGAGCGTGCCGGTCTTGTCGAAACACGCCGCCTTCACCGCCCCCATCCGCTCCAGCGCTTCGCCGGACTTGACGATCACGCCGCGCTTCGTCGCCTGCCCTATGGCCGCCATCACCGACGTCGGCGTGGCCAGCGCCAGGGAGCACGGGCAGAAGACGACGAGGATGGTGACGCCGCGCAGCATCGCGGCGTGGATGTCGCCGAGCGCCGCCCACGCGCCGAAGAAGGCCAGCGCCGCGATCGCGAGCGAGCACGGCACGAGTATCGCCGCCCACTTGTCCGCGATGCGCTGCATGGGGGCCTTGCGGCCTTCCGCCTCCTTGACGAGGCGTATGAGCTTCTGAAGCGACGAATCCGCGCCGGCCTTGGTGGCGCGCATGGTGATCGCGCCGAAGCGGTTGATGGTGCCGGAATAGACCTCGTCGCCGGGCGCCTTGTCCACCGGCAGGGATTCTCCGGTCATCGCGCTCTGGTCGACCGTGGTCGCGCCGTCCGTCACCACGCCATCGACGGGGATCGTCTCGCCGGGCTGGACGAGCACGCCGTCGCCGACCTCGATCTTGTCCACCGGCACGTCGCGGAACCTCTCGCCGCGCGCCAGGCACTTCGGGCACGTCACCACGTATCGCGCCGTGGCCGGCACGAGCGACACCAGCTTGGTCAGCCCTTTCTTCGCCCGCCGCACCGTCCAGGCCTCGAGCTTCTCGCCGAGCGCCATTATGAACGCCACCTCGCCCGCCGCGAACAGCTGCCCGATGCACACGCAGGCCACCATGGCCGTGGAAATCAACAGCGACGCGCGTATTCTCTTCTCGACCAGGAGCGCCGTCGCGGCCTCCTTGAGGAGCGGCAGACCGCAGAGCGCGAGCGTCGCCCACGCCGGATCGCGCCACGCCGGCGCATCGCCGCCGCCGCAATGCGCCTCGCATCCGTGCCCGGACAGCGCGAAACTCGCCGCCAGCGCAATCCCCGCCACGGCGATTGCCGGCCACGACTCCAGCGCCTCCTGCACCCTCAGCAGCAGTCCGAGCGCCTTCGCTCCGGCACCGCCCTTCGCCATCGCCGCAGCGACGGCTTCCTTGTCTGCTCCGCAGCAGCTTCCCATGTCGATCCTTGCCTTTCCTTCAAGTGAAACAGTCCGAAATCCTCGCCGCCCCGTCCGCATACCCTCCAGGGTATGCAATCACGCGAGACGAGAAAAGTGCTCGAGCGCCTCGGCGAAGTTCTCTATCACTTCGTCGGCGTTGCCGCGCTCGATGCCGTCGCGCACGCAATGGCGCAGGTGGCCCTCCAGGATCATCAGGCCGATCCTGTGCAGCGCGCCGTTGGCCGCGTTTATCTGCGTAAGGATGTCCTCGCACGGCACATCCTCGTCTATCATCTTCTGAACGCCGTTCAGCTGCCCGACGATACGGTTCAGCCGCACGTGCAGCTGCTTGGACTCCTCGATGCACTTCCTCATGTCGCCTTCTCCTTGATACGGGCGCATATTATACCCTATGGGGGTATGCGCTGTCAAGGGGGCGGAAGGCGTTATTTCATCCAGACGCCCATGCCCTTCTCTATCTTGGCCGGGTTGATGAGGTTGCCGGGGATCACCTTGTCGCGGATGGTGTAGTACGTGCCGGGGCTGTTCCAGCGCCCGCCGGCGATGCGCGAAGCGGTCTTGAAAGGCGACACCGTGCCCTTGAGCGAATATCCCTGCTTCTTAAGTTCGGCGATGGAGGCGGGCATGCGCTGCGTCCCGCGAGGCTTGGGCTTGGCCGTCTGCGGCTTGGGCTTCGCTGCCTGCGGCTTGGGCTTCGCTGCCTGCGGCTTTGAGCCGGCCGCCTGCGGCGTCTCGCCGCCGCGCTTGAACCATCCCAGCACTGGGTTCTCAGGGGCGGGCGGCGGCGGCGTGGAGGAGTTGGCGGCGTAGATGCCGCGCATGGTATCGACCGTCCCGTAGAGCACCTTGGCGAGGTATTCGTCGCCGTTGACGAGCCGCCGGGCGCGGACGTCGGCGTCGTAAGAGGGCCTGGAGGAGAGGTCGAGGATGCGGCGGACCGACGGCATGGCGAAAAGCATTCCGCACTGCTTGCGGCCGCGATGGCGCTTCTTGTGCCACTTGTTGGGCGCGCCGTAGGCGACGTGGGAATGGCACACCACCTTGTCGTCCGACAGGCGGTACATCGCCTTGAGCTCCTTCACGAGATCGCGTATCGCGACAAGCTGCGCCAGGCTCATGGCCTTGTCGTGGTAGCCCACGCACTCTATGCCGATCGAGAACTTGTCCACGTCCTCCTTGCCGTTCCACATCGAGCGGCCTGCGTGGAACGCCTCGCGGTCGCGGTCTATTATCCTGTAGATGCTGCCGTCCTCCGTCACGCAGTAGTGGCATTCGCCTCGGTCGGAAAGCTTGATGAGCGACCCCTTGGCGGCGGCCTCCGTAGTGTGGAGGACGATCAGCTCCGTGGAGCGGCGGACCGCGCGCTCCGGGTTGCGCGGGCTGCGGTAGCGGTCGGAGGCGTCTATCGCGCCGGCGCTCTGCGCGAACGCGAGCGCAAGCGCAAACGCCGCCGGCCGCGAGGCCCGGAGGGCGGAACGCGCCACCCGCCAGAGCCCGCGAACGGGCTGGCGGGCGGCTTCCCGGGTTTCGCGGCTCCGCAGTCCCACAGCTTCGCCGTCACTTGGCCTCGGTGGCCTTGATCCTGTCCCAGGCCTTGTTGTACAGCTCCATGGCGCCGGGGATCGCGTCGATCGCCTTCAGCACCTGGCCGTGCGCCATGACTTCCGGCGGGAGTATGATCTGCGCGCGGAACTCCGCGTCGAGGGCGTCGATGCCGGGCTTGACGGGCATCGGTCCGAGTATGTATTCCATGTTGGCCTTCGCCACGTCCGGCCGGTAGAGGTAGTCGATGAAGGCGTAGGCGAGATCAGGCTGCGTCGAGCCGGAGGAAAGCACCATCTCGTCGAACGCGATGGCAAAGCCTTCCCTGGGAAGCGCGAAGCCGATGTCAGGGCGCGGCGGCATGTCCTCCTCCTCGTCGCCGAGGATGACCTGCGTGGAGTCGGTGGAGTAGCCGTGGCCGATCCATGTGGCGCCGGACGCCACCTCGGTCTTGTACGACTCCGCGTCGAACTTGCGGATGTTCTTGCGCCAACCCAGCACCACTTCCACGGCCTTGTCGATTTCTTCCGGCTTGACGGAGTTCACGTCGTAGCCCAGGCTCATCAGCCCCGCGCCGATGACTTCGCGGATGTCGTCGAGCAGCGTCACCCTGCCCTTCAGGCGCTCGTCGCCGAGGATCGCCCAGGAATTGACGTCCGCGCCGGCGGGGATGCGCTTCTTGGAGTAGCAGAAGCCGGTGTATGTGACGGCGTAGGGGACGTTGTACCTGAAGGCGGGGTCGAGTATCTGCGAGGAGAAGGACTTGTCGAAGTTCGCCTTGACGTTCGGCAGCTTGGAGTGGTCCAGTTCGCGTATCAGCCCTTCTTCGGCCATCAGCGCCACGAGATACGAGGACGGCGTGATGATGTCGTAGCCCGTGCCGCCCGCCTTGAGCTTGGCGTACATGGTTTCGTTCGAGTCGAAGGTGTCGATGATCACGCGGCACCTGTGCGACTTCTCGAAGTCCTCGATCACCTCCGGCGCGATGTAGTCCGACCACGTGTAGAGGTGGAGTTCCGCGCCGTCGCCGGACGCGTCCCTCCCCCCCTCTTCCGCCCGTTCCGTGGAGCCCTCCGGGGGCACGGCGGGGTTGTCCGGCGACTTTTCGCAGCCGGCGAATGCGAATGCGGCGATTGCCGCGGCGGCGATGGCGCGCCTGCCGAATCGTTCTTTCATAGTCCTATTTTCCTTTCGGGGTTCTTGTTGCGGGTTGTCTGCGCGAGAGCAGCTTGGAAAGGCCGGCGAGCGCGCAGGTGAAGATGAGCATCAGCGTGGAGAGCGCGAAGACCGCCGGGAGGTTGCGCGAGTGCTTCGTCATCGAGCTCACGTAGGTCGGGAACGTGTTCGTGCCGGCGCCGTTGACGAACGACGTGATCACCACGTCGTCGATCGACAGCGTGAACGCCAGCAGCCCGCCCGCCACGATGCCGGGCATCAGTATCGGCAGTTCCACGTGGAAGAACGTGTACCACGGCCCGGCGCCGAGGTCGTACGCCGCCTCCACTATGCGGTCGTCGAAGTCCTGGAGGCGCGCCAGCACCGTCATCGTCACGTAGGAGACGCAGAACGTCACGTGCGCCACGAGTATCGTCCAGAACCCGCACTCCACCTTGAGGGCCACGAACAGCATGAGCAGCGAGATGCCGATCAGGATGTCCGGCATTATCAGCGGCGTATATACGAGCGCGTGGTGGACGGACTGCAGACGGTCTTTCCAGCGGTGCAGCGCGAGCGCGCTGGTTGTGCCGATCACGCACGAGGCGAGCGTGGCCAGCCCTGCGATGGTGAGCGACAGCCAGAAACTCTGGAGGAGGGCGCGGACCGAGCGGTGGTCGGAGAAGAGCCTGGCGTACCACTTGGTCGAGAAGCCCGCGAAGTCGCCGGACGCGTCGAAGAACGACATGGTCATGCCGTTGGGGATGAAGCCGTAGGCCACCACCAGCAGGATGGGCACGTAGAGGAATGCCAGCACCAGCGCCAGCACCGTGACGGAGAAGAAGGACCGCCTCATCGCGCACCTCCGCTTCCGTCGAGCAGCAGCCGCGCCGTCTCGCGTTCGAGCCGCCGCCGGCCCCGCGCGTCCTGCCGCTTTTTCCAGTACACCGCCGCCGCCAGCGGCACCAGCACCGACACGGCCATGAGCGTGGCGAGGGCCGAGGCGTGCGGGATGTTGCGGTTCTGCATCGCCCGCATGAATATCTTGTTGCCTATCAGCACGCAGTCGGTGCCGCCGAGCATCTGCGGGATCACGTAGGAGCCTATGGCCGGTATGAAGACCATCAGCACCGCCGACACTATCCCCTGGCGTATGCCGGGCACGAAGATCTTGCGGAAGGCGTAGAAGCCGTGCGCGCCGAGGTCCCGCGCGGCCTCCAGCAGGGAGAAGTCGAACTTCTCCGCAGCGGTGTAGATCGGCATTATGGCGAACGGCAGGAACGAATACACCGACACCAGCACCACCGCCGCCTCGCTGTCGAGAATCGTCGATGTCGCGGGATCGACCGGCGCCGCCGACGCGAACCCGATCCATTCGAGAAAGCGCTGCGCGAAGCCCGGCAGCCAGTTGAAGAGCCAGTCGCACGTCTTGAGCCACGCCAGGTAGCAGGCCTGCAGCCAGCCGTCCGGGTGGAGCATCGTCTTCCACGCGAAGACGCGCACCACGAAGCTCGTCCAGAACGGCAGCA
>CAMOIK010000093.1 GCA_946615875.1 uncultured Verrucomicrobiota bacterium
CAAGGAGAAGATCAATCCGCTGATCGGCTCCGCCGGCGTCTCCGCCGTCCCGATGGCCGCGCGCGTCTCCAACAAGGTTTCGCTCGGCAACGACCCGACGAACTTCGTCCTTATGCAGGCCATGGGCCCGAACGTCTCCGGCGTGATCGGCTCCGCCGTGGTCGCAGGCGTCCTGTACAAGCTCTGTTCGGGTTGATCGCCATGAACGCCGGGATACGCGTTGCGCGCCTGGCTTCGCGCCTGGCTGCGGTGTTTGCGGCGGCCGCCCTCGCGGGCGGCTGCGCCGCGTTGGGGCTGCACGTCCCCAAACCGGTGGAGACGGTCGAGAACGAGTCGGTCTCCATCCCTCCCGGCACGTATCTCTCCGACGTGATATGCCGGGCGGCGGGCGCGCGCAAGTGGTCGCCGACCGTCATCTCCGACAGGCTGGTCCGCTGCAGATACGTAGCGCGCAGCTGGACGATCACGGTGGACGTGCACCACAACAACCGCGACACGTTCTCCGTCAGGCACGTCGATTCCACCGGGCTCTTCTATGACGCCTCTCGCGGCACCATACACGGCACCTACAACAAGATGGTCCGCGCGCTGTGCCAGCAGATACGCAACGAGGCCTACATGGCTCCCCGGCTGGCGCATGCGCCGGCCGCCTCGCCGGCGGTCGCCCATGCACAGTCCGCGGTCCCGGCCGCAGCATCCGCGCCGCAACCGGAGGCGGCGCGCCCGGGCTACACGATAGCGTCGTTTGTCCGCGAGAGCGGCGACGACGTCGCCTACAGTTTCGCTATCGATCTCGCGGACGCCGGCTCGGCCGACTTCGACACGTCGGCGCGGATACAGGAGGACATACGCGAGGCCGTCCGCAGGGAGTGCGTGTCGTCGTCCGCCGCCGACCCGTCGTCGGTGAGGATCGCCTTCCCGGAATACAGGATGTCCGGCGGCAGAATCGAGGGGCGCGCCGTGGTTCTGAAGGTGGAACTGCTCGAGCTCGTCTATAACGACGAGACCCGTCAGGGCCGCCTGTCGGTGCGCGTCAATCCCAGCCAATACGAGATGGCCCGCCAGTGGGTGCGCGACAACATCGACTCCCTCGCGCGCGACAAGAAGGTCGGTTCCGGCAGGTCCGGCGGCTTCCGCATCGGCAGCGAGATGCTGCACGACGGCAACATCCTGGAGGTGGAGTTCTACTGACCCGGAAGGAGGACGGCAAATGAGGGCATACGCGCACAGACTGGCCGCAGTGCTGGCCGCCGCCATCCTAACGGGCGCGTGCGGATGCCGCACGTCGTACGAGCAGGCTGTGGCGGCGCGGCGAAGCGTCCTCTACGGCGACGGCGCGTATGCGCTCGAGCGCGCCGGGCAGATGGCCGGGAATTCGACGGACGCCAATCTCGGGAAATTCGAACTGGGGCGGCTGCGCCAGCTCGCCGGCGATTTCGAGGGGAGTTCCGGCGTGTTCGGGCCGCAGCTCGAGGATTTCTTCGTGGATGAGAGCGAAGGTCCCGTCCTGAAACTGGGCAACGCGGGAGGCAACATAATGGCCGCCACGGTCGGCGACGACCGCTACATCCCCTACGACGTGCCGGCCTACGAGCTGATATGCGCCCTGCAGTACGAGTCGCTGAATTCGCTCTACCTGGGGCGGCGCGACAACGCACGCGTCTATCTGCGGCGCGCCACCGCCGCGCAGGAGCAGATCAAGGAGAATGCGGAGCAGGAAGCCGCGGCGGATGGTGATTCGTCCGGCCAGGAAGCCAACATCGCCACCGCCAGCGGGACGATCCGGCAGTATCTGGACCCCGTGGCGAATTCCGTGCGCACGTCCTACGAAAACGCGCTCGTCTGGTATCTGATGGGCGTGATGTTCGAGCTGGAAGGCGGCTCCGGCAACGATACGATAGCGTATCGCGAGGCGGCGACGATAAGTCCCGACGTGGCGCGCTTCGTAGATCTGGCGCCTGGCGGCGGCGAGGACGTGATTGTCGTCTTCGAGGAATCGCTGGTGGATTTCCCGGAGCCGGTCAAGATACCTCTGACCTTCTTGGGCGGCACCGTGTGGTCTGTCGATTTCCCCTCGTACAAGAACGGCCCCTATGCGCCGTCGCGCATCGGCGTATCCTCCGGCGGCGCCGGTTGCGAGTTCGTGCGCGCCGTCAACGTGCAGGCGCTGGCCTACCGCAGCCTGCGCGACCGCCTGGCCGGGATCGTGACGCGCAACGTGACGCGGGCGGCGCTGAAGATCGCCGCGCAGCAGGCGGCGAACCACATCAGCACCGGCAACTCGTTCGGCGATATGGCGCTGATGCTAGGCGTGTTCGTGTTCAACGCCATTGGCACTGCGACGGACGAGGCCGACACGCGCTCGTGGCAGACTCTGCCGCAGTGCGTCCAGATGTGCCGCATCCGTCTGCCGAAAGGGCGGCGCGACCTGAGAGTCGTAAACCATTCCACGGGCAAATCCTTGGATCTATCGCTGCCGTCCGGCGGGAAGGGGCCGTGGCTGGTCTGGATTTCCGACGTCCATGCATATTCGACCGTAGGGGTGATCCCTCTGGCGTCCGGGGCGCCGTCGTGGGGGAAAAACGCTTCCATCCTCGGCGTAAAATACTGAGCTTCGCAGGAACACCGAAAACAAACAAGGAGGAACAAAATGAAGAAACCAATAGTTCTAGCGTTTGCGGTCGCGCTCGCCGGCGGACTTTCCGCCGCGGTCGCGGTAGTGCAGGAGGTCAAGCCCGGCGTGCGCCCGGTCTATAACTCCGGGACGGGCGTGATGCCCCATGGGGCGCAGGAAGCCATGCCAAAGGCCGCCCGCCAGCTGGCCAAGGACGGCATGCGCGGCGCCGGATGGACGCCCGCCATGTTCAGCGTCGTGACGCCCTTGCAGTTCCCCGGACCCGACTATGACGTCGGCGGGTTGCGTTGCAACCTGTTCTACGGGGAGTGCGTGAATTTCGACGGCTTCGACTTCGGCCTCGTCGGCGTCGCTCGCAACCACGCCAACGGCTGGCTCGCCAACCTGGCAGCCAACATCGCCGGCGGCGACGGCATCGGCCTCAACACCGGCATAGTGAACTGGTATGGCGGCGACTTCAAGGGGATGCAGTTCGGCATCGCGAACTGGGCGGAGTCCGGCGACTTCTGGCAGGTCGGCTTCTACAACGGCAGCGGCGACGCGCAGGGTTTCCAGCTCGGCGTCATCAACACCGCCGGGATGATGCAAGGGCTGCAGATCGGCCTCGTCAACATAATAGGCCACTGCGACCTGCCGTTCCTGCCGATCGTCAACTGGCACTATTGATGTTCCCGCAACCAACCAATACAGAAAGGAAATGTCGAATGAAACTTAACGCACTTGCAGCAGCGGCGCTCGCCATGTTCGGCGGCGCGGCCTTCGCCCAGCAGCCGCTGGTCGTCAATGTCGCCGCAGAGGGCGCGCAGCCCCCGGCCGGCGGACTCGTCGTAGAGTCGCAGCAGCTTGACCTCCCGGCGTCGCCAGACCTCCAGGCGTTCAAGCAGAAGATGATGGCCGCCCACCCCGACCTCGACCTCGTCGGCATCGAAGGCGAAGTCCGCGCCGTCATGGCCCCCAGGCCTCAGCCGCAGCCAAAGACGCCGGTTATGGCCATATTCGTCAAGAACAACACCAAGGTGGCCGGAATGAACGACGAGGTGGACGGCATTCGCGACCGCCTCGCCGCCGAACTAGCGGGCCTGAACTTCGTCGTCATGGACTCCGCCGAAATCGGCGCGGCGTTCTTCCAGAGCAAGATACCGGCAGAGACGCAGGACCAGATGATAGACCAACTCTTCAGGGGTGGCAGCGTCACGCGCGTCGCCCAGACTCTCGGCGCCGATTACGTCCTGCTCGCCACTGTCACGGGCGCCAGCCAGATGAACCGCTTTGCGGGCGACCGCGGCGTCACCATCTACACGCTGCGCATGACGTCCAAAGTGCTTGACGCCACCACCGGCGGCAGCGTATATGGCCGCAACTGGACCAACAAGCGCCCCGTCCCGCAGGGCAACGGCGACGAGCCGATGAATCTCTACAACGACCTCATCGACATGTGGGTCGCCGACACCGGCGCCGACCTGGCCGCTTCCAGCGCCCGCTGGAGGGACCCCGTCCGCGACTCCGGCGCCCTCGCCTCCTTCACCGTGACGACGACGCTCGACGCCTACATCCAGCCGCTCGCCGCCACGGTCGATGCCACGCGCGACGTCAAAGACGAACTTCGCGTCGTCGCCGGAGGCATCACGGTAGAGATCGACGGCGCGGCCGTCGGCTCGTCGGGCGGCGTGTTCAAGGCGCGTCCCGGCCTGCACCAGATGCGCGTCACCCGCCAGTGGATGCAGCCGTGGGTCAAGACGGTCAACATCCAGGAGGGCGCGGTGTTCAATGTGGCGCTCGAACTCAGCGACGAGGGCTTCCGCCACTACTCCGACAAGGAGCTGCTGCGCTCCGAGCTGGCCATGCGCTACGCCGAGGCCGCGTATCGCCGCGGCTGCCGCGTGAACTTCGACACGTCCGCCTGGCAGACCGTCACCTGGGCGCCCAACCCTGGCGCGACCAGCGTTTCGTCCTCGACGTTCGTGCAGCCGCCGGTCGTCGATCCGTCCGCCCAGATGGTCGCTCCGCAGACTCCTGTGGTCGCTCCGCAGGCTCCGACGGCCGTCCCGCAGGTCCAATAACGCAAACACGAAAGGATTCATGATATGAAACGACTCGCAACCATAATCTGCGTGGCGGCGGTGGCCGTCGCTGTCGCCGGCTGCTCCACCACCTCCGGCACTAGCGTCACGCTTCGCCACGACGACGGATCGGCGCTGATAAGCGAAGGCAATACGCGCCTCCACAACAGCATCGCCGTCACCGCCGTCACCTACGACAAGGTGCCCGCAGGGCTCAATCGCGCGAACTTCCAGATCACCTCTCTCGTCCAGCGCGAGCAGTATCTGCAATACCGCATCGCCTGGTACAATTCCGAGGGAATGGAAATCGACGGCGAGGCGCGCACGTACCGTCCGCTCTCCTTGCAGGGCATGGACTCCGTGACGGTCTCCGGCGTGGCTCCCGGCCCCGCCGCCGTAACGTCGCGCATCCGCATACGCGAACTCCGCGCGTCCGAATGAAAGACACCGCAACCAACAATGAAGGATACGTCAAAATGAAGAACGCCACACTGCTTCTCTCGCTTTCGCTCGCGCTCGGCGCCGCCACCGGCTGCGTCTCGCGCCCAGTCGTCGATGACTCCAGGCTGGACTACGCGGCCACCACCACCCGCATTGAGGCGCAGGATATCCGCCGCACCGTCGAAGCGATGGCAGAGTCGCTCATCTCCGACCCAGGCGTGCTGGAAGCCACCGGCGGCGCGCGCCCGGTCCTGGACATCGAGCCGATGAAGAACCGCTCGCAGATGATCGTCGATATGCAGAGCATCACGGACTCCGTGCGCACCCGGCTGATCCGCTCGCGCCTCTTCCGGTTTGTCGATCGCAGCACTGCGGGCGCGGACATCGCGATCATGGACGAGCAGGCCCAGCTCGGCCTGACAGATCCCCGCAAGGCGGTGCGTCCCGGCCAGCAGACGGCCGCGCAGATGTATCTGACCGGCTCGCTCACCGACATCGTGAACCGCGTCGGCAACAGGTCGGACCACTACTACAAGTTCAACATGATCCTGAAGGATCTGCGCACCGGCGAAATCGTCTGGACCGACGAGAAGGAGATCCGCAAGGTGGCGCACCGGCCGTATCTGTGACGGCGCAGCGCCGACCGCGTCAGGCAATGGAAGAAATCAAATATCCGCTGGGCCGCGTGGTGTTCGGCTCCAGGGAGGCGATCGCCGCCGCCCTGGAGCGTTTCCACGCCATCGGCATCGACGAGGAGCGTTTGGCGGAAGACGGCGCCGCGCCGTATTCCGCCAAACGCACGACTATCGCAGGAGAGGCGCCGGTCGCCGGCGTCGGCACCTTCGAGGGGAGCGCGAAGCAGACCGTCACGTTCGCGCCGAGCGCGAGGCCCGGTTGGTGGATACGCCGCCTGGACCAGCCGGAGCAGCTCGACACGCTCGTCGATATATCCAATCTCTGGACGAGCGCGCAAAATCTGGTGCTGCGCTCCGGCTCGCCCCACAACTACCTGCGGATGGTCGAGCACATCATAGCGCTGAAGCTTGGTCTCGGCCTCGACGACGTGCTCCTCAAGGTGAAGAGCGGCGATCCGCCGCTCTTCGACCAGTCGTCGCTGCCGCTCGTCAAGGCGATAGAGCACGGCAAGATCGTGGAGACCGGGCGCGACGCGACGTGGGTTACGGTCAAGGAGCCGCTCGCGTTCGGCGGCACGCGCGGGGATTTCCTCCTCGTCCTGCCAGCCGAGAACGGCGACAGGCGCCTGCGCATCGACTGCGCGATCTCATGGAGCACCGTCATCGGCGACCAGCGTGTGCGCTTCGACGTGACGCCCGAGACGTTCCGCTACGCGGCGCTCGCCCGCACCAACGCCACCTACCGGCAGTATATTCTCGCGAAGACGGTGGGCAAGCTCTTCGCCGCCACGCGCAACTGGGGCTACAACGAGCGCAACATCCTCATCCACGGGCGGAAGTTCTACACCAAGCCGCGCTTCCCGATGGGCGGCAAATTCCTTGAACCGGTGTGGCACCGCGCCACACTCGATCTGATGGCCGCCTTCTCGCTCACGGGAATCCACCGCTTCGCCGGCACGATAGTGAGCTTCCGCGCGGGGCACACGCTCGACTGTGACGCCGTCCGCGCATTCTACAGAAACGATTTGATATGCTCGCTCTGAAACTGGACAAACCCCTGATCGTCTTCGACATCGAATCGACCGGCCTCTCGCCGCGCCAGGACAGGATCATCGAACTGGCCGCGATCAAGGTGACGCCGGACGGCTCCGAAATCGAAAAGTCGTGGCTGCTGAACCCGACCGTCCGCATACCGCCGGAGACGACGAAGATACATGGCATCACCGACGAGATAGTGAAAAACTGCCCCACGTTCAAGGAGAGGGCCGAAGAGATATTCGAGTTCTTCCGCGACTGCGACCTTTCCGGCTTCAACGCAGACCGTTTCGACATCCCGTGCCTGGAGGAGGAGTTCGCCAGGGTCGGCTTGAACTTCGCCGCGTCTGCTCGCCGGCACGTTGATGTGCAGCGCATCTACCACCGGATGGAGCCGCGCGATCTTTCCGCAGCCGTCCAGTTCTACCTCGGGCGCACCCACGATGGCGCGCATGGCGCGGAGGCCGACACCCGCGCCACCCTAGAAGTCCTCAAGGCGCAGATGCGCAAATACCCTTCCCTCCCAGGCGATGTCGCAGCGATGGACGAATATCTCGCCCCCCACGATCCGAGGAACGCCGACCGCAACGGCATGCTCCGCTGGGTCAACGGCGAGCTGACGATCAACTTCGGACGCAAGAAAGGCGCGGTGCTGCGCAAGATGCTGCTTGACGACCCTGGCTACCTGCGGTGGATAATCAAGGGGGACTTCGACACGGAGGTGCGCATGATAGTCCGCGATCTTTTCGAGAACGGGCGCCTCCCGCCTAGACCGCAAATTTAACGATTCCGCAATCTCATGAACAAAGCATACGATGCGAAGGCCGCAGAGGCCAAGTGGTATCCCATCTGGGAGAAGAACGGTTACTTCCACTCCGAGCCGGGGAAGGGCGAGCCCTACTCGGTCGTCATCCCGCCGCCGAACGTGACGGGCATCCTCCACATGGGCCACGCCCTCAACCAGACCATCCAGGACATCTTGGTGCGCTGGCGCAGGATGTCTGGTTTCAACACACTGTGGCTGCCGGGCACGGACCATGCCGGCATCGCCACGCAGAACGTGGTGGAGAAGGCGCTGCGCAAGGAGGGCAAGCGCAGGCAGGATCTTGGGCGCGAGGCGTTCCTAGAGCGCGTCTGGGAGTGGAAGCGGCAGTATGGCGGCACGATAGTGCACCAGCAGAGGATGCTTGGCAACTCCACCGACTGGCGGCGGGAGCGCTTCACGTTCGACGAGGGCTGCTCGCGCGCGGTCGCCAAGGTCTTTACGCGGCTCTACTACGAGGGCTTGATCTACAAGGGCAACTACATCGTGAACTGGTGCCCGCGCTGCGGCACCGCGCTCGCCAACGACGA
>CAMOIK010000094.1 GCA_946615875.1 uncultured Verrucomicrobiota bacterium
TAGCCCGTAAGTGGCGGGGATTATACCATATTCGGCGCCCGCCGCGCAAGGGGGTATTTTCATGTTTTTCGCGCCAAACCGGCGCCGTGCCGCAGGGGGCGCGAGACGCTAGCGACCGGCGTAGGCGTTTGGCCTGGTTCGCCAGAGGAAAAGGAAGAGAACCGCGCCGACCGAAGCGACCGCGATGGTGACGAAGAGCGGAAGGCGCCAGCCGCCCGACGACTGCGCCAGGCTGCCGAACACCTTGCCGGCCACCGAGACGCCGACATAGGAGAAAAGCGATATAAAGCCTATCGACGTGCCGGCGAAGCGCTTTGTAGAGGTGTTCGTGGCGGTGACGCCGGTCAGCGCCTGGGGCCCGTAGAGGCAGAAACCAGCCGCGCACAGCGCCGCAGACGCCGCGAAACCGGCGGCGCCGCCGGACGGAAGGAACAGGAACACGGCCAGCAGGACGGCGGTGACGGCCATCATGAAGACGCAAAGGCGCGGCGCCCGGCCGCCGAACAGGCGGTCCGTGGCCCACCCAGCGAACAGCATGCCCGCGATGCCGGCGAACTCGAAGACCATGATGACGGTGCCCGCTTCGCTTGGCGTGAGCCCCTTCGCCTCCTGCAACATGGTCGGACCCCAGTCCGCGACGAGCGCCCTGACGGCGTTGATGGTGAAGTTTGTCAGTCCCAGCATCCATATGACAGGATTGAGATAGACCATCTTGAACGCGTCGGAGCGCGTGGCGCGGCCGTCGTCGGCCGCCGCCTTCGGCGCCTCGGTGCCCGGCAGGTCCGGCAGGCCTTCGTCCTTCGGAGTGCCTGGAAGCGTGAAGAGCATGGCGACCAGCCCCAGCGCGCCGAGGATCGCCATGGTCCAGAAGCACCACCGCCACATTCCCACGCCCTGGTTGGCCGCGCCAATGGCGCCCAGCCCCATGACCACGCCGCAAATCTTCGCGACCAGCCCGCCGCCGATGGAGTGCGAGGTGTTCCAGACCGACATCTTCGTGGCCAGTTCCTTCGGCGGTATCCAGAAGGCAATCAGTTTCGCGCACGGCGGGAACCCAGTGCCCTGGAAGAACTGGTTGGCGACGAGAAGGCAGCCGAAGACGACCGCCAGAGAGCGCGAGCCGCCGAACGGCGCGGCGATCTGCGGGGCGAAGCCGAAGGCCACGTTGATCGCGACGCAGGCGAAGAGGCCGAAGCACAGCATCTTCCTCGGGCTCACCTTGTCGCCCACTATGCCGTTCACGAACTTCGACAGGCCGTACACAAGCCCGCCCCAGAAGAGGAAGTTGCCGAGCATGGACTTGGAGATGCCGCAGTCCTGCTCCAGCCCGGGCATGGCGAACGAGAAGTTCTTGCGCATGAAGTAGAACAGCGTGTAGCCCACCATCGTGGCGAAGAGCATCCGCCACTGCGTCCTGCGGAACCTGTCGTCGGTGGCCTTGTCGTCGAAGAGCTGCATTCGTGAACGCCTTTCTGTTTTGTCCGGAGGGCCTGGTCCGTCAGTCCAGGGCCTTGGCGGCGAAATCGTCGAGCTGCCCCGTGAGGGCGAGGAAGTCGAGCGCCATGTACCTGTCGCGCATGTAGATCGTCTTCCTGACGTCTGCGAGCGTGGCTTCGCGCGTGGAGCCGATGCCCTCCGGCGAAACGGGCGCGCCGACCACCTTGAGGCGGCGTTCGATCTCCGCCGCGGGCAGGAGCTGCGCGGCCAGGCGGCGGCGGATCGCGGGCCAGCGGGCCTTGAAATCCTCCAGCCGACGGCGCGTCGCATCGCGATCGACGAACTTCGCCCTGACGGCCTTGACGCCGATGTCCGGGAATCTCGTGCCTGCGAACATCGCGGCGCCCGTCTTCTCCTCCTCTTCGAGAGGTCTCCAGTTCGCCAAGCAGGCGTCCACGTCCAGCGACGAGTAGTCGAAGGCCATCAGCTGCTCGTAGATGCGGCACATGAAGAGCGTGAACACGCCCACCTGGATGCCGTGCGGGACCATCTCGCCGTTGAAAACGTGGTCCCTCATCTCAAGGAGATGGCTGAACATGTGCTCGGCCCCGGAGGCGGGGCGGGAGCTCTGCATGTCCTGCATGGCGAAACCGCCGAGCATCAGTCCCTCGACGAAGCGCTTCATAGGCGCGGACGCCATTGCCACCACGCCTTCCGGGTCGCCTATGGCGTCCTTCAGCCCGTCCTGCACGGTGTGCCATGCGCTGTCGTGCCATTCGGCGGCGCCGAGTTCCGCGGCGAGTATCCAGTCCGCGCCCGCGGGAACTTTGGCCATGAGGTCGGCGAAGCCGCTCGCCGCCATCCACGCGGGGGCGGTGCGCATGACGTCCAGGTCGGCGACGATTGCGCGCGGCGCCGGGCACGGGTACGTCTGCTTGGCCCCCTCGGGGCTGCGCAGCGCCGCGCCGAAGCTGGAATAGCCGTCCACGCTCGCAGCCGTCCCCACGGTCATGTAGGGGATGGAAAGTTCTCCCGAGGCGCGTTTCGCCAGGTCGTTTATGACGCCGCTGCCGACAGCCACCGGCACGAGCGAGCGGGTCCCCGCCGCCTGCATGGCGTCCCTGACTTCATCGACGTAGCGGTAGTCGGCGTGGAAAATCCTGCCGCCCGGCTCGACGACGTGCGTGGCGACTTCCACGCCCGCCTCGCGCAGGAGCGCGCCCACGCGGTCGCCCGCCGCCGCCTTGGTGCGCGGGTCGCAGACGACGAACGCCCGCCCGGCGCCCGGGAACTGTTCCCTGAAGATAGCGGCGCACTTCCCCAGCGCACCGTCGCCGATCTCGCAAACCTTCGTATCGGTGGCGCGTTCGAGCGCCCTTTCGATCAGACTGCCTGACATGGCTGGCCCTCCTCCCGGTCAGCGGCGGTCGCCCGCGCCCTGCTTCAGTTTGCGGATGACGGAGAACATCACGCTCGGGTAGTCCGTGGAGAAGCCGTCGCAGCCCATTTCGAAGAGCTTGAAGTAAACCTCCTCCGTGTCGCCGCCCTCGAAGGGGATGGAGCAGACGGGGATGCCGTGCGCGTGGAACTCCGCGATGATGCGGCGCAGATACGCCTCCGACGGCACGAAAGGATATTCGGCCTTTGGATCGTAGTAGGAGTGCAGCGACACGGCGGAGACGCCCTTGAAGCCGTTGGCGCGCATCTCGTCCATCTTCTTCTCGAAGTGCGCCTCGAAGCGTGCGATGTCCTCCGCGGTGTGCTTTGGCTTCGGCCAGGTGCCTATCCAGATCAAGGTCTTTCCGCCCGGCAGGATGTTGGTCCACTCCAGCGCCTTCTGGTAGTCCTGGCCTGTGTAGTATATCTGGTCCGCGACGCCCGCCTCCCGCGCCTTGGCGGCGATGTATTCCGGTCCCGCGCCCTTCTCATCGACGAAGCAGAGATACGTCGGATGGCCCTTCATGGCGGCGAAAGTGGCCTCGATGGTCGGTATGCGGTGGTGCGCGAAGTCCGGCGAGAGGTAAGAGCCTACGTCGATGTCTTTTATCTCGTCCCAGGTCAGTTCCTGCGAGACCTTCTTCTTGGCGAGCTCCTTGGAAATGCCGCGCGCGGTGCGCTTGAGGGTGTTGTCGTGCAGCATGATGCCGACGCCGTCCTTGGTTCTGCGGCAGTCGCACTCCAGGGCGGAGCCGTTCTGCCAGCACCACTCGAACGTCTCGAGGGTGTTGTCCGGGCGCTCAAGCCTGCCGCCGCCGCGATGCACGTGCGAGAGATGCAGCAGGGCCGTGCCCTGCAGCTGCCCCGACGGCGCCTGCGCGGAAGCCTCCGCCATTGCGCGGTCGCGCATTCCCCCTGCGAACACGGCGAGCGTCGCCGCCGCCGTGACCAACCTTCCAAACGTGTGTTTTTCTCTGTTCATGTCTCGTATGCTCCAACGCCATACATTGTATCATACATCCGCCTGTCCGCGCAACCCGTTTCGAGTTGTAAAATATGACAGGCCCAATTGCACGATTCATCCTTCCGCCGGGAGGTCCGCGGCGGCGTCGCGGCGCGAGAGGCGCATGGCCGCGGGGACGGCGAAGACGAGCGCGAAGAGCGTGGCGAGCGCGCCGCCTTCCAGCACGATGCGCCACGGCACCACGAGCCAGTGAGGCAGGCCGGGCCACGCCGCCGCCGTCTTCACGGCGAAGAGCCAGCCTGCGAGCGTGCCGAGCGGCAAGGCCAGGGCGACGCCGGCGAGAGCCGTCTTCAGCGCGCTCGCCGTCAGCCGCGCCGCGATCTGCGTTCGCGTGGCGCCGACGGCGCGCAGCACCGCGAACTCCCGCCGCCTGGCGTCGGCCTCCGCCACGAGCATCGCCACGAAGCCGACGGAGAGAATGAAGAGGAACGCGAACGGGACGCGGGCGGCGGCGCCGACCAGCTCCGAACCGTGCGCGAGCGTCCCGTCCGCGATTTCGTCGCGCGCGTGCAGACGGATGGCGGAGTCTGGCGGGTTGCCGAGGCGGCGGGCGATTTCCGCCTCGACCTTGCGCCCTGCGGGAAACACGCCGCCGCATTTCTCGGCGAAGCCCGGCTCGTATTCGACCCAGAGGTGGGTCATGCGCACGAGCGCGGCGGGGCGCGGGTCGATGGATTCCACGGTGTCGAACGAAGCGAACACCGGCCCGTCAGTCATGACCGGCATCCTGTTCATGCCGCGCACGAGGCCGCGGCTCGTGACCATGTGCCAGTTCAAATCGACCACGCCCGCGACGCGCAGCGGGATGCGGCGCTCCGGCGCCGCGCCGCCGTCGCGGCGCGGCGGGGCCTGCACCACCTCCAGCGAATCGCCGACGTGCAGAGCGAAAGCGCGGGACATCATCTCCGTGATCACCACGCCGCCGTCGGCGATGCCAGAGAGCGCGCTCTCGCGGTCGCCTTCGACGAAGCGGAAGCCCGGCAGCCATTCGGCGGCGAGGAAGAGCGCGTTGGGGCGCCAACGGCGGCGCCCGTCTGCGGCGTCGGCGGCCACGAAGGCCTGCAAAGGCAGGAGCTCGCTAACGCGCCGCACGCCCTCGATGCCGCGAAGCTTCTCGATGTCGAACGAGGAAACGCCGCCCGGCAGCATGGAGACGATGGCGTCCGGCCACTCTGGAGACGGCACGAACGCCCTCATCAGCGACGCACCCCACACCTCGACCGCCACGAACGCCGCGAAACCAAGCGCGAACGTCGCCACCATGCCGCGGCGGCGGCTGCGCGGACGCGCCGCCACGGCCTCCATGGGCCGCACTTTCAGCGCGGGGCGCATGGCGAAGAGCACCGCCGCGAAGACCACCGCCGGCAGCAGGCAGAGCGTGAGCAGCAGCCGCCGGAAGTCGAACGCCACGCCCGCCGGGAACGCCGCGGCGTCGGCTGAGACGTGCCAGCAGAGCGCGAGCAGCGCCGCGCCTGCGCCGACAAGCCAGCCGACGGCTCCGGCGGCGAACGCCTCCGCCGTGACGAGGCGGACGACGCCAAAGCGCGTCATGCCGGCCATGCGCAGCGCGGCCAGCGTCCTTCTGTTCGCCTCGACGCTGATGAGGAGCGAGTTCACCAGGAGCGCGAGCGCGGTGAGCAGCGCGGCGGCGAGCATGAGCGGGCGCGCGTAGTCCATGCGGCGCTGCTCGTCTCCGGCGTAGGCGCGGGCGACTTCGGCGGACTCCGGGGAGAGCTCGCCGCCAAGCGCGTCGCGGAAGAGGACGACGCTCCCGTGCGCCTCGGCGGCGAGCGCGTCGAACGCCGCCTGCGACGCGAACACCGTCGGCAGGCGTGGCGGCGGCCTGAGCGCGCCGTCAAGGAAGCCGACTATCTTCGCGGTCATCGTCCCTTCGCGCCCCACGAACTTAAGTTCTTCGCCGAGGGACGGCGCGGCGCCGCCGAAGCGCCGCACCGCCTGGCGGACGCACACGACCTCGCGCTCCCCCGTCGCATCGTCCGGCCACCGCCCTTCCGCGAGCGCCAGCGCCGCGTAGGGGTTTTCCGGCGGGGCCTTGGCCAGTACGGCGCGCATCGGCGGGCCTTGCAGCACGTGCCCGCCTGGGCGGTAGTCGATCGTCAAGTTCGCGGTTTGCAGTCGGCAGTCGGCGGCGCGCGAGGGGCGGGAGGAGCGGGATGGCCGGGGCCCCTCCGCCACGGTCCAGGATTTCCAGGGCGCCGCCGCCTTTGCCGCGAGCAGAGGCGCCTGCGCCCTGTTGGTGGAGGCGAGCGACGTGGTGAAGACGACGGCCGCCACCGAGACGGCGATGCCGGCGGCGGCGCAAGCGAAACGCGCCTTCCCGCCGCGCAGCCCCTGCACGACAAGCCGCAGGATCATGAGCATATCTCCAGATAGAGCCGCGAAATCTCGGCGGTGTCGCCCCCGGTCGGACGCGAGGCGGCTATCGCGCCGTCCTTGATGAAGCAGACGCGCGACGCGGCGGCGGCCACCACCGGGTCGTGGGTGACGAGCAGCACGGCTATGCACTCGGTCTTGTTCATCTCGGCCAGGAGACCGCATATCGCCCGCGCGCTCTTCGCGTCAAGGCTGCCTGTCGGCTCGTCGGCCAGTATCGCGTGGGGCCGCATGTAGAGGGCGCGGCCGATCGCCGTGCGCTGGCGTTCGCCGCCGGACAGCGCGCCGGGAAGCTTGCCCTCCAGCCCGCGGAGCGCGAGGGCGTCGATCAGCATATCGAGTCTGCGGCGGTCTATGGCGGCGCGGTCCAGCCTGGCCGGCAGCAGTATGTTTTCTGCGACGGTCAGGGTCTCTATGAGGTTGAAGGACTGGAAGACTACGCCGACATGGCGGCGCCTGAACCTGGCCGCCGCGCCGTCGCCTAGCGCAGTCACCTCTACGCCGCCCACGCGGATGCGCCCCGCCGACGGCTTCAGCAAGCCCGCCGCGAGATGCAGGAACGTGGATTTGCCGCTGCCCGACGGCCCCATGAGGGCGACGAACTCGCCTTCGCCCACCTCCAGCGAAAAATCCTTCAGAACGTCGCTTTTCCCATACGCGTGCCGGACTCCCTCCGCGCGCAACGCAAACCGTCCGCTTCCGTCAGCCATGGCTTTTCTCTCTCCGTTCGCCGTCAATCGTTCTCACTGGGCTTTCCAGTCGGCGTTGTATTGAGCGCCCTTCCACGTGTTGCCCTCGCAGTCGAGCACCCCGGCGAACTTGACCGTCGTGCCGGAGTTGCCGGTGCCGTTGTTCATGCTGAAGCAGAGAAGGTAGTTCCTGTAGCGGGTCTTGTCGAGCGTTTCGTTGCGCGGGAGGTTCTCGAAATAGCGCGTGGTGACGTCGCTGTCGCGCCCCATGCCGAGCACGACCACGCGCTTGCATATCCCCTTCCTGAAATACGTCTCCGGCGTGGAGGCGCTCAGACCTGTCACGTTGTTCGTGGGACCGAAATCAAGCCCCAGGTCGCGATACGCCGCCTCGCACTTGGCGGGGTTCAGCACGGCGACGGCCATGCCGTTGGTGAGAACGGCCGGATAGCAGGCGCTCAGGTCGGGGCGCATCCCCGGACCGCCGCCGACGCTGTGCAGTCCGTAGGTCTGCTCCCACACGCTGCCGCTCCATCCGAGGTTCTTGGCCTGCGCGTTGGAATAGTTGTGATAGACGACCACGCCCACGCCGGCGTCCTTGAGCGACTCCACTTCCTTGGCGTTGGGGTAGTAGATGCCGAGACTGTCGGCGAAGGCGCCCAACCCCTTGTTGCTCTCGTGGGCGGTGCCGAGGTCCTGCACCGTCCCGGTGGTCGTTCCGCTGGCGTTTTCCACTATCGCAGAGGATTTTATGCCGCAATATATGCCGGGGATGACCCCGCCCGCGCCATCGTACCACCCGCTTGCCGGCGCCCAAAGATACGTCCCCTCGGAGCCTTCGGGCACCTTGGTGCCGTCCACGTCGATCAACGCCTCGCAGTATGCGAACATCCCGCGCACGCTCTCCTCTTTGAGGTCTTTTTCCGCCAGGGAGGTGCGGATGGTGCGGTCGATGTTCTTTATGTTCGCCGCGTTCGCCCTCCTTGCCGCCGTAACGCGTATGTCGGAGAACTTTCCTATGGCTATCACGGTCACGATCGCCACAATCGCTATGACGATCATCAGTTCAATTAGCGTAAAACCACGTTTCGCCGGTGTTTTCATCAAATTACACTCCTTTTCAA
>CAMOIK010000095.1 GCA_946615875.1 uncultured Verrucomicrobiota bacterium
GCGGTGCTCATCATCGCGGCGGACGACGGCATCATGCCGCAGACCGAGGAGTGCATCAAGGTCGCGCGCCAGACCGGCGTCCAGATCATGGTGGCCATCACCAAGGCGGACAAGCCGACGGCGAACGTGGACCGCGTCAAGCAGCAGCTGCAGAAACGCGGCCTCACGCCGGAGGATTGGGGCGGCGACATAATATGCTGCCCTGTTTCCGGCGTGACGGGCATGGGCGTGGATTCCCTGCTGGAAAACATCCTCGTGCAGGCCGAAGTCCTCGAACTCCAGGCGAACCCCAACCGCCGCGCCAACGGCTACGTGATCGAAGCGGAGCTTCAGCAGGGCCTCGGGCCGTGCGCCACGCTCCTCGTCACCGGCGGCACTCTCAAGGTCGGCGACGCGATCCTCATCGGCGAACATTTCGGCAAGGTAAGGGCGCTGATAGACGACCACGGCCGCCGCGTCAAGGAGGCGCCCCCTTCCACGCCGGTCAAGGCAACAGGACTTTCCGGCGTCCCCGAAGCTGGCGCGGAGTTCCGCGTGATGCTGGACGAAAAGCGCGCGCGCACTCTCGCCGAGCAGACTGCGCAGGAGAAGAAGGAACAGGAGCTTTCGATGTCGAAAGCCGCCACGCTCGACGCGCTCATGAGCCGCATGGCCGCCGAAGGCAAGAAGGAGCTGAACGTCATCGTCAAGTCCGATACGCAAGGCTCGCTGGAGGCGATCGTCGAGGCGCTGCGCGCCATAAAATCTGAAAAGGTCGGCCTGAACGTGATCGGCGAAGGCACCGGAAACGTTTCGATCACCGACGTCAAGTCGGCGGCGGCGGGCAAGGCGATCATAGTGGGCTTCGACATAGGCAACGATTCTGGCGTCCTGCAACAGGCGCGCCACGACGGCGTGCGCATCAACTCGTTCCGCATCATATACGAACTGATCGACCACGTGAAGCAGTCCATGCTCGATCTGCTGCCGCCCGAATACAAGGAAGTCGTGAAGGGCCACGCCGAGATCAAGGCGATCTACGACATCGGCAAACTCGGCAAGATCGCCGGTTCCCAGATGCTCGACGGCGCGCTCGTCGCCAAGGAGAACTTCCGCATACTGCGCGGCAAGACGCAGGTGTGGGAAGGCAAGGTGCAGACACTGCGCCACTTCAAGGACGAGGTCAAGGAGGTCACGGGCCAGCAGGAATGCGGCGTGTGTTTCGCCAACTACGAAGACTTCCAGGTCGGCGACGTAATCGAATGCTACCAGCTGGAGGAGCTGCCGAGGACCCTGTAGGGAAGCGTGCTCCGGGAACACGGCCATGTCGATCGATAGACTCCAAAGGGTGGATTCCCTCCTCAAGCGCGTCATCGCCGAGGGGATGTTCACGATAATGCAGGGCGACAGCATCGCGCCAGGGCTGATTACCGTGACCGGCGTCCACTGCGGAAAAGATCTGCGCGACGCCACGGTGACGGTATCCGTCTTCGGCGACGACGCGACGAAAGAGCGCGCGCTGCAGCATCTGAAGCACAACGCGAAACGCTTCCAGACGCTGATAAACCGCGAAGTCCGCATGAAGTTCACGCCGCGACTCCTCTTCAAACTCGACTTGTCGCTCGAAAAGGGCGACGAAGTCCTGGCGATTCTCGACAGGCTGTGAAATGATTGCCATCATCGACTACAAGGCTGGGAATCTGACGAGCGTCAAATACGCCTTCGACGCCCTCGGCGCGGAGTCGCGCATCACGAGCGATCCGGCGGAGATCGAGACGTCGGACCGGGTCGTGTTCCCGGGCGTCGGCGCGGCGAAGAGCGCGATGGAAAATCTCGCCGCCCTGGAGCTCGTAGATGTGGTGCGGCGCGTCGCGCCCGCGAAGCCGTTTCTCGGGATATGCCTGGGGATGCAGATCCTTTTCGAACGCACCGAAGAGGACGGCGGCGTGGACTGCCTCGGCCTCCTCCCCGGCGTCGTGCGCCGGTTCCCTCCAGCGCCAGGCTGCAAAATTCCCCACATGGGATGGAACAGCGTGAAACGCGTGGCGAAGGATGGAGAATGCGGCTTCATGCCCGCCGCGGACTATTTCTATTTCGTGCATTCCTACTACGCGCCGGTCTGCGAGTTCACGGTCGGCGTCACGGAATTCGCAGGGGTGGAGTTTTCCAGCGCCGTGCGGCGAGGTTCGACGACGGCTGCGCAGTTCCATCCGGAGAAATCGGGCGCGGCGGGCCTCGCCTTTCTGAAAGGATGGCTCTCGTGCTGACCAGGCGAATCATCCCGTGCCTTGACGTGCGCAAGGGGCGCGTCACGAAAGGCGTGAAGTTCCAGAACAACGTCGATCTCGGCGACCCGGTCGAAATGGCCCTCGCGTATTCGGACGGCGGCGCCGACGAGCTCGTATTCTACGACATCACCGCTTCAGCGGAACGCCGCCCCATCGACATCGGCATGGTGGAGGCCGTCGCGCGCTCCATCCGCATCCCCTTCGCCGTCGGCGGCGGCATATCGTGCGTGGCCGACATGGAGCGGGTGATTTTGGCCGGAGCAGAGAAGGTGTCCGTGAATTCCCTCGCCGTCCGCAACCCGTCAATCATATCGGACGGAGCCAAGGCGTTCGGGCGGCAGTGCATCGTGCTTGGCATGGACCCTGTGAAGTCGCAGAACCCCTCGTGCCCGTCAGGCTACGAAGTGACGACCCGCGGCTTCCGCGACTTCACAGGCATGGACGCGGTAGAGTGGGCCAGGCGCGCCACAGACATGGGCGCCGGCGAGATAGTGGTGAATTCCGTGGATGCCGACGGCACGCGGGCGGGCTTCCAGCTGGAAGTGACGCGCCTCATAGCCGAGGCGGTTGGCGTGCCGGTGGTCGCGTCCGGCGGCGCGGGCAGACCGGAACATTTCCCGGAGGTGTTCCGCGAAACGGGCTGCGACGCCGCCATCGTCGCCGGCATGATCCATTCCGGCGAATACACGATCGCTCAGATCAAGGCGGCGATGGCCGCGGCCGGCGTCCCGGCGCGGACGTGAAACACCGGCGGACGAAAAGAATTTCGAAACGACAAGGACAGGAAAAGACATGAGAAGACCGATGCTATCATCGTGTGCGGCCTGGGCGTTGTTCGCCCTCGTCGCTTTCGCAGGCGAAAAGACCTACCTGTGGCCGGAAGGAAAGATGCCGGACGCGCAGCCGCACCAGATCGCGGCGATGACGGACGTCTCAAAGGCGAAAGACTTCGACGCGGACAAATGGCGCCGCCCTTACATCGAATGGCAGGACGCGTCGGAAGACGCCCCCAGGACGGATGTCTGCATGATCCTGATCTCTGGCGGAGGATACAAGAATCAGTGCGACGTAAAACTCGTCGAGAAATGGGCGAAGGAATTCGCCCGGCTCGGCGTCGCGTGCGTCAGCCTGGTGCACCGCACGCCTCGCCCGAACGCACTTCCGATCCACCAGTCGGCATGGGAGGACGGCCAGCGAGCCGTCAGGCTGGTGCGCTCCGAGGCCGCGAAGCGGGGCTTCGACCCGGAGAAGATAGGCGTCATGTCGATGTCGGCCGGTTCGCATCTGGCGACGCTCCTGGCTACCAGTTCGCAGACGGCCGCCTACGAGCCGGTCGATGAACTCGACGACATCCCCTGCCACATCAACTGGGCGTGCCCCTTCGCCATCGCATACGGCATCACCGACGGCGTCGGCCATCCAAACACGCGCGACGGCGATGCCGTGGACGCCACCCTTTCGGACGTGTTCAAGTTCGACGCGAAGACATGCCCGATGTGCATGATGCACGGCGGCAACGACATCTACTCGCCGTTCTCCGCGACCCGCATCTATCGCCAGCTGCGCCGCATGAAGATCCCTGCCGAGCTGCACCTCTACCCGGACAAAGGGCATGGCGCGTTCGGGTTCGAGCGGGCGGTGGAGTTCATGCGCCAGATGGGCTTCCTGCCGCGCCCTCCGGAAGTGGCCCTCATGGACAGGTTCCCGAACGACGACGCCCGCGGCGACTATTCCAAGGAGAACGTCTGGCCGGACGGCAAGATGCCGGACGCGCAGACCAACCAGTGCACTCCGTACATCGAATGGCACGTGCCGAAAGTCCTCAAGACCAAGGCCATCCAGATAATATACTCCGGCGGCAGCTACCAGGGCAACGGGCCCAACGGCTTCGAGGTCGCGCCGGCGCGCCGCTTCCTCAACGAAAAAGGCATGACCGTCGTCACCATGAAATACAGGACCCCACGCCCCGCCGCGCCGCTGGCCAAGCACACGACCGCCTGGGAAGACCTTCAGCGGGCAATACGGATCGTGCGCAGCGAAGCGCCGAAGCGCGGACTCGATCCAGACCGCATCGGAATAATGGGCTCCTCCGCCGGCGGTCACCTCACGCTGATGGGCGCCACTAGCTCGAAGCACAGGGCCTACTGGCCGATCGACAAGCTCGACGAAACACCATGCAACGCGCAGTGGGCGGTGGCGATCTATCCGGCATACGCCCTCACCGACGGCCTGGAGAAGGGCAACACCACGGGAGGCAACGACGACTCAGCCCGCCTCGCGCCGGAATTCTCGTTCGACCTCGCGACCCCGCCAATGCTCTTCATCCACGGCGACGCCGATACATGGGCCGCCATGAACTCCGTAAAGGCCTGGGAGCAGCTGCGCAGAATGGGCATACAGTCCGAACTCCACACGCTCGCACTGCGCCCGCACTGCTTCCAGCGCAACGCCTCGCCTGGCACGGGCAGCTACTCGTGGCTCAATCGCATATGGGAGTTCCTGACGGCTAAAGGCTTTGTCGCCGACGCCGTCGAGAGCTGAGCCTGCGGCTCTAATCCAGACCCGGGGACGTCTGCGCGCCGGAACCGTCCGGCGAGACATCCAACAGAAGCGGCGACGACACGCACGGCAGGGCCGGGGCGAGCCGCTCCGGCATGGACGCCAGCCATTCCAGCGCTTCGCGGTCGATCTGGCGGCCGTCGTCCGCGTCGGGGAGCGGCGTCTTGGTTTTGCGCCTGGCGGACGGACGCGTCGCGGATTTCTTCTTCCTGCCCGCGAGCTTCTTCGGTTTCACCGCCGTCCTGCGCAGCATGTCCGCGATCGTGTCGGCCGACGACAGAGCGCCGTCGCCGGCATCGTCTTGCTGTTTCTTCACACGGCTTCCGCGCTTGACCGTGAAAGCGCTCTTCAGGATTCTCGCGAGGGCGTCCGCTTCGGCGATGAGCGCGGCCATGACTTCCTTGGTGAGGTTGCGCCTGTAGCCGAGGCGGGCGATGACGCTGAGGTGCATCCGCGACTCGGCGAGTTCCTTCAGCGCGATGGTGAGGCGCCCGGAGAAGTCGCGCTGGGAAGAAGGGACCGTGGCCTCTGCGTAGTTGGCGGCGACCGACGTGGCGGATCGCGCCAGCTGGTCTTTGAAGTTGCTTGCACCGGCGCGCCCCCTGGGCAGCAGATCGCAGACATGGATGCAGTTTGCCGCGAAATCAGCTATGCGTTCTTCGAGGCCTGCAATGCGAGCGATGGAAGCGATGCCCTTCACTCTCGTGCTCAAGCAAGTTCGCGAGAGCGTCGCGCCGCCGCCGCCAGGGTTTCCGCGACCACGTCCATGAAGTCGCTGGGGGCAAGTTTCTCCATGCCGGCGGCGGTGGTGCCGCCTTTGGTGCAGACGCCGGCGATGAAACCGTCGAGTTCCGCGCCGGTCTCGCGCAGAAATCTGGCCGTGCCCAGCATCGTTTGCTCCGAAAGCAGCAGCGCGACGTCCGGCGCCAGCCCCAGCCGCACTCCGGCGGCCGCCATGGCCTTGGCCATGTATGCGAAATAGGCGGGCCCCGATCCGCTGAGCGCCGTCACGGCGTCGAAAGCCGCTTCGTCCAGCTCCACCGCCCGACCCGCAGACGACAGGATGCGCACTACTTCCGCTGCGCCATCGCCGCAGACCGCGCACATCCCCTCGCCGACGCGCAGCGCAAGATTCGGCATCACGCGCACGATGCGCGGTGCGCTGCCAAACGCCGCCTTCAGCGCATCGAGTCGCTTGCCCGCCACGATGGATACGAGCGTGACGCGCTCCGAGAGCAGCGGGGCGACTTCCGCCGCCACCGCATCGACATCCTGCGGACGGACGGCGAGGAAGATGAAATCGCAGCATCCGGCCACCTCGCGAACGTCGTCCACCACGCCCACGCCATACTTCCCGGACAAGTAGCCGCGCCGGTCTGCGACCTTCTCGCCGACCAGAACATCCCGGGGGTTGGCGACAATTCCGTTGGCAAGGATTGCGGACAATATCCCCTCCGCCATCTTGCCTCCTCCGAAGAATCCTATTTTCATTTTGACTGGCTCCCGGTGCAGTGTATCGTATGCGTCGTGCGGATCGTAGGACGGCGAGGCGCGAAAGCGTCTGCGGCGCGTTCTAGCCGCGCGGCCAGAACTTGTCGGAGAGTTTGGAGGGAATGCCGACCTCGCCGCGGTCGAAGTTGTCCGCGAGTATCTTCCATCCGAGGTCCAGAGCGGCCTCGAGCGGGATGTTCACGGAAAGATCCATCATCTCCTTCTCGAACGCCGCGCCGTATTTCAGCAGCTTCTCGTCCCACGCGGACATTTTGAAGCCCATCGACTGCTTCTCGACAGTCTCCTTGTATTGCGCGTAGAGCTTGATCATTGCATCCATCACGGTGCGGTGGTCTTCGCGCGTGGCCTTGTTGACCTGCTGCTTCAGTCGCGAGAGCGAACCGAACGGCTCGATGCGTCCGTTGCGCAGGTAGAACTGGCCCTCCGTGATGTAGCCCGTGTTGTCCGGCACGGGGTGGGTCACGTCGTCGCCGGGCATCGTCGTAACGGCCAGGATGGTGATGGAGCCTGCGCCGTCGAAATCCACCGCCTTCTCATAGCGCGCGGCCAGCTGCGAATAGAGGTCGCCGGGATAGCCGCGGTTGGACGGGATCTGCTCCATCGTGATGGCGATTTCCTTCATGGCGTCGGCGAAACTGGTCATGTCGGTGAGCAGCACCAGCACGTCTTTGCCGGACAGCGCGAACTTCTCCGCCACGGCCAGCGAGACATCCGGCACAAGCATGCACTCCACCGTGGGGTCGGCGGCGGTATGCACGAACATCACCGTCTTGGCCAACGCGCCCGACTGGTCGAGCGTGTTGCGGAATTTCAGGTACTCGTCGTATTTCAGCCCCATTCCGCCGATTATGATCACGTCCGAATCCGCCTGCAGCGCGATGCGTGCCAGCAGTTCGTTGTAGGGTTCGCCGGCGCGCGCGAAAATCGGCAGCTTCTGCGACTTGACGAGGGAATTGAAGAGGTCGATCATCGGGATGTTGGTGCGCACCATCTCGTGCGGCATCACGCGCTTTGCGGGATTGACCGACGGCTGCCCGATGGGCGAGGGATTTTCGTCGATCGCCGGGCCGCCGTCGCGGGGAATGCCCGCGCCGGTGAACGCCCGCCCGAGCAGCGCCTCGGAAAACGGCACCTTCATCGTCTCGCCAAGAAACCTGACCCGCGCGGCGGTATCCACGCCGCGCGCACCCGCGAATATCTGCAAAGTGACGTTCGGGCCGTCAAGTTTGATCACTTGCGCGAGAGACGTGCCCGCCCGGCTCTCCACTTCGGCTATCTCGTTGTATTTCACGCCCTCGGCGCGAAGCGTCGCGACGCTGCCCGATAGTGCGTCGATCTTGTGGTAAACCTTGTTGTTGAACATACCGATACCTCGATTGTGTGAGTGTATTATACCATATTTTCACGGCTATGTGCGCGGAAAGTTTGCCGCACGCCCCGGAATGGTTTTGGCGGTTGGCGGCCACGCGGCCACAGACATTAGACGCCCCCTCACTCATCTATGGGGACACATTAACTGAAATATATCATGTTAGAGCATATGAAGCCCCTTAAAGGGGGCTTCTATTATTTATTAATAAGTATCATCATAACGACAGGGTATTTGACCTAGTGTTTTGGGTGTTTGCCGGTTTGGTTTGGGGCAATTGAGACAAGCGGGTCAGCCATCCAATGCGCCCCACCCTGCGCACCGTCAGAGGGTTTGGTGCGCAGCAAAGGATGAAATGGTGCGCAGCAAAGGACGAAATGGTGCGCAGCAAAGG
>CAMOIK010000096.1 GCA_946615875.1 uncultured Verrucomicrobiota bacterium
AAGGAAACAAACAAACAATGAAGAAGCTAATGATTGTTGCTGCTGCGGCGGCGATGACGGCTGGCGCGTTCGCGGACGTGTGCGATCCCGTCCCCGTGACCACGGTTGACGGCGAGTGCCTCGTCTATGACCTGTCGTTCAAGTTCAAGACGCTCGGCCCCAAGAGGATCACATGCGACGATCTTCCCGTTTACTACCTGAAGGACGCGAGCCGCACCCTCAAGGGTTACGTGTGGTTCTGCGAGAGCCAGTGCTGGGACACGGATTCCGAGCCCTACATCGTTCTCTGGGACACCAAGGCCAAGGCCGCCGTCATTCCTCTCTTCTACACCGTCGAGGGTGGATACAAGAACATGCTCGCTTCCACGATCGCGTTCGACTTCCTCGGCCGCTACGACAAGAAGGCCAACAAGGTCGCCGCGTTCTGGACCGTCGAGGCTGACGACGCCACGATCTACGCCGCCGGCGTGAAGGGCAAGACGATCATCGACAAGGAAGACCACACCGCCCTGCTGAAGTCCATCTCGGGCAACGCGGTCGGCATGTTCAACCTCTCCACGATCGAAGAAGCCGTCGAGTGCGACGATCCGAACGAGTTCACGGCCAAGATCGCCACCCTTTGCGAGTGCTGGCTCAACTGGTGCGACGACGGCGACGACGCCGAGGCCGTTCCCGCCACCGGCACGTGGTCGCTCAAGTACAACAAGGGCGTCTCGAAGGGCAACAAGTCGATGCTCCAGCTCGTCCCTGCCTACGCGCAGGAGCAGGAGTAATCCGGCGCTGGTCCGCCGCTGGCGGATCGGCAGAGACGGGGGGTGGATTGTCGGGGGCGACAGTTCACCCCCTCGTCTTCAATGGTTCAGGCGGCACCTCCGCCATTTGCCGACGCGGCAGGCGGGAGACTAAAGGAGAGATGGCATGAAAGCTGGAGCGAGGATGATTGCGGCGGCCCTTGGAATCTGCGCGGCCTGCGCGGCGGGCGCCGCCGCCCTGCCGGACGATGCGGTCGTCGCGAAGGTGGGCGGACGGGAAATCACCAAGCAGGACTGCTCGAACCACGTCCGGCTTATGGAGGCGCTGTACAAGAACCGCCACTTCCGCGCCTCCAAGGAGAAACTGGCGTCCGCTTCGGCCAGGATACGCCTGTCGGCGGCGGACGAGATACTCAGCCGCGCGATGCTGCACGCAGCGCTGTGCCCGTTCGGAATGGCGATAGACGAGAGCGAGCGCCGCAAAACGGAGGCGAAATATCTGGCGGCTTTCGGCCGGCGCGGCCAGACGTTCGAGGAGCTTTCGGCCGAAATGGAGGGCGCGGGCCTCGGCGACCTGTTCAAGCGGAACCTCCGCATGGATGCGGAAATAGAGTGCGCCCTGAACGCGGCGCATTCCAACGAGCTGGCCGTCACGGAAGAAGACCTGGAGACGGCTAAGCGCCGCACGAGGGAATACAACGAGCGGGCGGACGCCACGAACCGCCTCTTCAAGGCCAGGCTGGACGAGGCGCTGACGCGTCTCAAGGCAGGCGAGGATTTCGGGAAGCTGGCAAAGGAATACTCCATGGCGTCGGAAGACGGCGAGGGCGGCGACTTCGGCGAGCACGTCCTGTCGGACTTCGACTCGGAAGACGACGAATACAAGCTGGCGATCGCGCAACTTCGCGAAGGCGACACGACCGACATACTTGACGGCGAGACGGGATACGACATCTACAAGGCCACGAAAGTGATCCGCAAGGAGGACGCCGCGACGGGGCAGACGACTTGGCGCCTGGCGAGGATACACTTCGAAAAGCCATACTTCTTCGACGAACTGCCGGACGGCAAGCTGCGCGAGGAGCTGGCCAGGGAAAAGCGCGCCGAGGTGTTGAAGCGGATATCCCGCGAGATGGGCGGCAGGGTCGGCGTGGAGTTTCCCCACGGCCGGGGCGCCATGGGGGCGAGATAGCCACGCGGAGACGGCGGGCAAAACGGCATTTCCGAACCAAAACGAAACAAGCAACCGAAAGGAACAGAACAAATGAAAAGTCTGGCAAAAGCAATGTTCGCGGCCGCCGGGATGGCGACGCTTGCGGCGGGAGCGGCGATAACAGGCGCCACGGGCGACATCGTGCCCGGCGAATGGAACTGCGACTACAACAAGGGCAAGGCTTACGCCGACGCCAACCACGTCCCCCTCGTGGTCTTCTACGGCAAGGCGGACTGCGGAAACTGCCGCAGCCTGAAATCCCATCTGGACTCCTCGGAGGCAAAGGCCTGGGCGGCGGAGAAAGGCTACGTGCTCGTCCTCAGCACCAAATACTCGTCGCCGGGATGGGAGAACGCCAGGCAGTTCTGCCTGGACGCCTACAGCGTGACGAAGCTGCCGATGATCAGCGTGTATTGGCTGAAGGAGAACGGCACGGTGATCCACAAGGGCTTCACGGGCACTTCCAGCGGAATGTCGGGGACCGGCTCGATGGAGGCGAAGTTCGCCTATACGGTTGATGCCATCCTGGGAACGCAGGGCGACAAGCCGAGCGGCGGCGGCTCGGACGATTCCGGCACCGACCCCAAACCCTCGCCAGAGGCGCAGATACCTGACTTCTTCACGAAAGCCCGCAAGCTCGGCGGCGTCGTCCTCGACAAGGAAGGCGACCTCGCGGGCGTGATCACGGTGAACACCGGCAAGGCGAGCAAGACAAGGAAGACGGCAAGCGTGAAGGCGACGGTGCAAATCCTGGGAATGTCGAAAAAGACGTTCCGCACGACGAAGTTCAACGTGGCCGAGACGGACGAGTTCAAGCTGACGTCGGCGTTCGGGACGCTCGTCTTGAAGTTCGAGGGCGGCAGCTTCACGGGGACGCTCGACAGTTCGGCGGGAGCCTGCACGGTGGCCGGGGCGACACTGGGCGGCGCACTGCCCTCTTCGACAGGCTACGTGACGCTTCTGGACGAAATCACGCAATACAGGGGGCTTCCCGTGTTCGCGCAGTGGCTGCCCGAAAACCAGACCTTCGCGGCGGCTGGCACCAGGTGGACCTTCCCCAAAGCCGGAAAGGCGAAATACGACCGCACGGCGAAGACCTTCGTCAATACCGCCGAGACGACGAACCCCTCCGGCATGAAGCTCTCCTACAAATCGTCCACAGGCTACTTCAAGGGCGGTTTCTACATATACCTCAAGAAGAGCGACGTCCGCGTCACGCGGAAGAAAATAACGGTCGTCGGCTACGTCTATGACGGCGAAGGCTACGGCGCGGCGACGGTCTCTGGCCTCGGCACGTACGAAGTGGCGGTCACAGCCGAACCCTACTCGGCGGAGGCAGGCGACGCCGCAGAAGACGGCGAGGACGTAGACGGAACTTCAGGCGAATGACGCTGCGCTCCAGACTGGCGGTCGCAGGATGCACGGCCTTGGCGCTCGCCCGGTCGGCGTTCGCCGGTTTCGGGTTCGACGGCGACCCCGCAGACCGCCAGGGCTGGAAGGAGTCCTACTGCATACCGATAAACCCGGTGCAGTACGAGATGCGCCAGCCGGACGGCGCAAGGCGCATCTTCGACGCGGGCTTCGACGACCCGCGCATACTCGTCGGCGAGGAGCCGTGGGTCGGGGAGACCGAAGGCGGGCGGACGCTCGTGATGACGGCCCCGGACTTCGCCGGCGGCCAGACCGGCTTCCTCTTCGTGCGCGGGCATCTCCGCAAGATGCTCCTCGACGGGCGAGAGTTCGACGTCGGCAGCGGCGACGGCGTCCGCGAGGACGGCTACCCCTGCGTCTCGTGGCCCGAGATCACCGGCGACATGGTGGCGGAGGCCACCGAGAAATACGGCATCCACTGGCGCGACAGGTTTTCGCTGTGGTACAGGAACCCCAACGCGGCCGGCGCGCTGCTCGCGCAGATTGCGCTGCTCGCGCTCGGCTTGGCCGCATACGCCTCGAAAAGATGGAGGCTCGTTGGCGCGGTGGCGTTCGCCGCGGCCGTGTTCGCCGTGGCCATGACGGAATCGCGCAGCGCCATGCTCGGCCTCGCGGCGGGCGCAGGCGCGGTGGCGCTGTCTAAGATGCGGTCGCTCGCGAGCGTGCGCGGGGTTCTGGCTCTCTTGGCGCTCGCCGGGGCTGTCGCGCTGGCGGTGTGGTCGAGCGGCTACGCCGAGCGTTTCACCGCGAAGATGTTCCGGGAGGGCTACGACCAGTTGAGCCGACTGCCCATCTGGTCGGAGGTGCCGCGCATGGTGGCCGGCGCCCCGGACGGCTGGGGGGCGGGCAACTCGGGCCGCGCTTACATGGATTGGTTCCAGCCTTTGTCCCGCAGCCACACCGTGGCGACTTTGATCGGTTCGCACTTCACATTCCTGGCGGAGCACGGATGGTTCGCCAGGATCGCCTGCATGGCGGCGTGGGCTGGCGGCCTCGCGCTCTTGGCGATGTCGGCGCTGCGCTGCGCGAACGCCCTGCCGCTCGCCGTATGGGGCGCGTTCTTCGTCGCGCTCGCATTCAACACGATACATGCGGAATGGACTCTTTGGGTGCTGCCGACGGCGCTCCTCGTCCATGTGCTGTGCCGCCGGGGGCGCGACGGACTGCGCGCGCGGCATTTCGTCTGTTCGTTGCTGCTCGGCGCTTTGTTCAGCGCCGCCGCCGCGGCGGCCCTGTTGCATTTCGGCGCGAACAGCACCGGCCGTCCGACGGTGGCGGGCGGGCGGGACTTCGCGATCGTCGGCGGCGAAAAAGCGGAAACGTGGGTTGTGCGCGACGATTTCGTGATGGCCGGCGGCTATATGGCGCTCGCCGGAAAAGACATCCGCCGGTGGCGCGCCAACCATCCGGACGCGGCCGCCCTCGGCGTGGCGGACGATGTCGCCGCCGTGCCCGGCGATGCGAAGAAGGTGTTGTTCGTCGGCAAATCGTGCGAGGCGTTTCTCGCGGACAGGGAGGGATTTCTCGCCGGCCACCGGGAAGTCGAAAAGATCGTATTCGTGTCGCCTCCGTTCGGCTGGCGCAAATGCGCCGAGATCCCAAAGGATGGCGTGGACTTCCTCTTCGTCGCGGGGGAATACGCCAACCGCGCATTTGGCGCCGGCGACGCGCCTCCGCCCTGGGTGAATGTCGTCGCGGGATGCGCGCTCTACATCCCGGACTGGATGGGGCTGGCGGACGATTGATTTTGCAAAAGAATGCTGGAACAAGATAAAACAAAGGAGAAAGCATGAAAACAACAATCAAGGCGGCGGCGGTCGCGTGCGCCATGTCCGTATGCGCGTCGGCCGGTGCGTTCGAGTATGACGTCTCGCAGCCGTCGGACTCGCTCAAACCGACATTCCATGCGGCGGATACCAAGCCTGGCGTCTGGTCGCTGGCGGTCGAGGACGTGCTGGCGAAGGCGAAGGCGGAAGGCCGGTACGCGCTGCTGCTGAACACGGCTTCCTGGTGGTGCCCGTTCTGCAAGACTATGGAGAAGCTGGTGCTCGACTCCGGCGAATGGAAGGACTACGTGGCGGAACGGGGCTTCTACCTGGCCATGATGGACTTCCCATATCGCGGCCATGTGGATGCCGCGCAGGAATGGAAAAGCTGGCGCCCGGATCTCGGCGACGGATGGGGCTTCAAGTGCTGGCTGATGTGCCCCGAATTCCTCGCGGAAAACGGCCTGGGCGCCGACGACGGGCTTGCGGCCATCATGGGACTCTACGAACTTCAGAAGGAATACGCGCTCGGCACGGCGCAGCAGGTGACTATAAAGCGCTGGAACACAAAGGAAGACTTCACCTACGGGAAACTCGGATACCCTACCGTCATCGTCTTCGGCCCCGACGGCGAAGAAATGGGGCGCACGGGTTTCCCGTGGATGGATGAAGGCGCCGTGGTGCAGAGCGAAGCCCGCGAATACCTCATGCAATCCATAGAACGCATAATCGAGGGCGAGTGCGAGGTCTGCCAGGATGCGGGCATCGGCACGCTCGACGTCTCGGAAGCCAATGAATACAACGGATGGCTGCGCGACGAAGACGGCGCGATATGCGGCACGATCACGGTGAATACCGCGAAGTACAACGGCACGAGCAAAAGCGTGAAGGTGAAGGCCTCTGTGAAGTTCCAGGCGCAGAGCATAAGATTCCCGGCGACGAAGTTCGACGTTGACGGGTGCGTAGTGTGCGGCGACGAGCTGGTGTTCAGCGCGTTCACGCTGGCCAAGGGGGCTTTCTCGGCCACCCTGGAGGTCGGCACAGGCGGACTCGCAGGCTCGTTCTCGGACGGAACGGCGACATACAGCGTCACCGGCGGCCTGAACTTCTTCAAGAAACGCGACGACGCATCCAAGGCGAAAGCGGCGGCCTGCCCGTCGGGGACGTGGGGCATTGCAATGAAGAACGCCGACGAGGACGACCAGTCCCCGTTCTCGCACGGTATCGGCGCGCTTTCTCTCAAGTTCCTCTCCAAGGGCAAGGCGCGCATCGCAGGCTATCTCGGAGACGGCACGAGGATCTCCCACATAGCGCAAGCGGTGGTCGGCGTCAATGGCATGGTCGCCGTGCCTTTCTACGCGACGCCCAACTCGAAGCGCGGACGCTTTGGCTTCATCGCATGGTTCAAGGACGGCAGACTGCTCGTCGTGGATTCCATCTCCAAGTGGACGGCGGCCGGTCCCGACGACTTCGTCAGCGACGTGACGGCCTCTTTCACGATGTCCAAGGGACAAGGGGAAATCCCCCCGGAAATGGAACTTTCCATCGCGCCGATGCCTGAGAGCATCCTTGGGATGCCTGTCATCGAGGACGTGTCGTACGACCAGATTTCCGCCAAGCCGAAGAAGTGGTCCGGCACGTCGCTTTCAGGCTTCAAGGCTTCCGTGAACTCCCACAACGGACTATTTACCGGCACGATGGATTTCCGGCTGCTGCGCGACAACGGCCGCGAGCGCAAACTTCGCGGCAAGGTGCGTGGCATCGTCATCGGCGGCGCCGGCTACGGGTTCGTGTATGTGAAGGATGCCGGGACGTGGGCGCTGCGCATCGCCCTTTGCGGCAGTTGCAACGACTGACGCCCCGCCGGGAATTTGTTCGCACGCAAGGAGGAAAACATGAGAAAAACGTGGCTGTATCTTACCGGTGCCGTTGCCGTCTGCGCCATTTTCGCGGCGATGGCGCTTCTGCGCGGCGGCAAGGAGCCCGCCCCCGGAGACGATGGCGACTCGCGCGGGCGCAACGCCGAGGCGACGGCGAGACCATCCTCCGCGGACGATGCGGCGTCGGCAGTCCAGGTCGAAGACGCTGCAAACGAGCCGCGGCAAGAGGAGCGGCGCATTAACAAGCGGGCGCTCGGACTGCGCAACCCAAGCGACAAAACGTTCTTCGACGATCCCGACCATCCGTTCTCGGAAGAAGACAAGGCGGTGGCCATGGCCCTCCAGTCTATCTTGGACGAGAAGGCGGAGGCTCTGTCGAAGGGCGCCGAAGACCCGGCGGCGTACGAGGCGGCAAGGGCGCAGCTGCTGAAGGCGGCGGCACGGGCGGCGGCGAGCGGGAATCCTGCGGTTCGCGGTTGCGCCGTGGAAGCGTATTCCTGGCTTGGCGGGGACGCCCTCGCCGAAGTCACGCCCATGATGGCCGACCGTGATGCGGAAGTGGCCGAGGCGGCGATAGACGTCGTGGAAAAGGCCCTTGAGGAACAAGACAACGCGCAACTGCGCTTCGAGGCGGCGATCGAATACATGAGCACGTTCTCCGCAAACGAGGACGCTCTTACGATGCTGAGCGGCATTTCCGAGGGAAGCGCACTGGAACTGATAGACGCGGCAGGCGACACCGCTGCCGCCCAGGCCAAGGCGGCAGACAATCGGCAGCTCGTGGTTTCGTTGATCGGCGAACGATTGATCGACAGCCCAAACGAACTGTGCTCCAGGCACGGACAGGAACTTTACAGCGATATCACCGGGGAGCCGTGGGTGAGTGCGCAGGACGCCATGCTGTGGGCGCAGGATCCCGACAGCTACGTCGCGCCTGAAGAACCGTAGTCGCGCGGACCGGTCGAGCATCGCTGTGCGAGGAGGTGTGGCATGAAGCGGATGGCGGCATTGGCATTGGCGGCGGCGTGCGCGG
>CAMOIK010000097.1 GCA_946615875.1 uncultured Verrucomicrobiota bacterium
GCCCGGCCATGCCTGCCGGAAAGCACCCAATCCACCATGAATCTGGCGATCTGCGGCGGCGTGAAAAACTGAGCCAGCCGCCGGCGGTGGTCAAGCCCGACCAGGTCGCCATATGCGCAGGCGAGATTCACGCTCCCACCGCCTTCCTGAAAGCCGCCACGTCCAGATAGCCGGTTCCGCCGTCGAACTTGACATGGAAAAGGAGCCGCCCTCTGTCCAGTTCCTTCATTTCGGAAGTGGCAGATGTCGGTGCGCGACCTTCCACTGAAACGTCCTTGTCGATGGGCAGCGGGAACCCGTCGATCAACTGCGCTATCCTCTCCCTGTAGGAGACGTCGCGCGGCAATGTGGCGTTCGTCTTCGTCATGCGCATGGGCGCGTCTCCGGGCGCGGCGCTACATCCTGCCGGAGAGCGCGTCGATGAGGTCGCAGAGGCGCTTGAAGCAGACTGTCAGGTCGTCGTTGGTGACGCGATACATGTATTCTCCGGCGCGGGCGATTTCGCCCTGCGCGTTGGCGAGGCGGCGCTCGATGGTCTGGGCGGAGTCGGTGCCGCGCTTTTCGAGGCGGTCGCGCAGCTCTTCGATCGAAGGCGGGGAGATGAAGATATCTACGTATCCGATCTTGAGCGGGTCGGTGTTCGGGAGCGCGCGGACGCGCTCGCGGACTTTGGCCGCGCCCTGGACGTCTATGTCGAGGATCATGGAATTGCCCTCGGCCAGCACCTCCACGATAGGCGCCTTCAGCGTGCCGTAGCAGTTGCCGTGGACTTCGGCGTGCTCCAGGAAGGCGTCCTCGGCCAGCAGCTGCGCAAAGCGCTCCTTGGAGAGGAAGTGGTAGTCTATGCCGTCCTCCTCCGCGCCGCGCGGCTCGCGCGTCGTGCAGGATATGGAATAGACGATGTCGTGATACTCCTGGAGCAGGAGGTCGATCAGGGTCGATTTGCCGCATCCCGACGGCGCTGAGAGGACTATGAAGAGCGGCTTCGTCTTCATTGCTTCTTGAGGGTCTTGAGGGTGAGTCCCGAGAGATCCTTGCCCTTCTCGTTGAGAACGATGGAGGCTATGTAGGCGACGAGCACGCAGACCACGAGGCCGATGCCGCCCAGCAGGAAGGGATGGAACTTCAGTCCGAAGACGTCGCAGTGGAGTATCTCGCAGCTGAAGCAGACGAAGTAGTTGGCGGCGAGGCCGAGGACGGCGGCGACGCCCTTGATGCGCGGCATGAACACCCCCATGAAGAAGAGGCCTGTCAGGCCGGCGGTCAGCATGGCGATATACTTGTTGAAGTTGTCGAAGAGCGCCGAGGACTCCATGCGCGAGAGCGTGAGTGCGGCGAGGATGCCGACCACCCCGACCACGTAGGTGCAGATCTGCCCGCAGCGTATCTGCGCCTTGCCGGAGATGCCGGGCTTGAAGCGCTTGATGAAGTCCGTCACCACCGCGGTGGAAGCGGAAGAGAGGTTGGCGGAGAGCGTGGATATCGTGGCGGCGAACACGGCGGCGATGACGAGGCCGGCGAGCCACGGCGGCATCTCGGTGGCCATGAACGTGGGCAGGACGGAGTCGCCCTTCGGCATCGTGATATCCATCGCCTCCGGATGGGTGTGGTAGAAGGCGAAGAGGGCCATGCCGATTCCGTAGAAGACGATCTGCGCGAAGACGCTCATGCAGCCGTTGAACCATAGCGAGCGCTTGGTGGCGTTCTCGTCGGGCGTGGCGATATAGCGCTGGATGACGCACTGGTCCGAAGTGTAGGACGAGAGGTTGGAGATGAGCCCCTGCACGGCGACCACCCAGAAGACGGGCTGCGTGAGAACGAAGCGGAAGTCCCACATCCTGTTCTTGTCGTAGGTCTCCGCCACCGACCAGAACGTAGACAGGTGCTCGCCGTCGCCGCCGGTCTTGAGGATGAGGATGACGAGCACCGATACGGCGCCGCCCATCAAGACTATGCCCTGCACGAAGTCGCTCCAGATGACTGCCTCGAGGCCGCCGAGGGAGCAGTAGATCATGGTGAGGATGCCGCAGATGAGGATGCAGGCGTCGATGTGCACGCCCGTCACGGCGTTGAGGGCGATGGCGGGCAGCAGCGTGACGACGGCGACGCGGCAGACCATGAACACGACGAACGCGGCAGAGCCGAAGAGCCGGACGCCGAGATTGAAGCGCTTTTCGAGATATTCGTACGCGCTTGTGATGCCGAGGCGGCAGAAGAACGGCAGATAGTAGTATATGGCGACAGGGGCCATGCCGATGATGAAGAAGGCCATCACGAAGTATCGCCAGTCCTGGAGGTAGGCCTGCGTGGGAATGGCGATGAACGTTATGGACGAGAGCATCGTCGCGAAGATGGACATTCCCGCGACGTACCAGGGGATGCGGTTGCCGCCACGGAAGTAGTCGTTCTCGTCCTTCTTCTTGAAGATGAAGAAGCATGCCATGCCGACCATCAGGAGCGCATAGACGCCGACGACAGCCCAGGCGGTGGCGCCGAACTTGCCCGTCTTGCGGAAGCGGGCGACCGAGACGGCGTCTGTGCGCAGGCGCGGGGCTATTTCACCGCCCGCGACGAGCAGCGTGTAGCGTTCGGGCGTCTTGCCAGGCAGCAGGCCGGCGGCGGCGCCGCAGCGCGGCTTGTCCCCGGCGGCGATGGCTCCGTATTCGCACCAGGCGTCTGTCACGCAGTTGTAGGCGAGGATCGTCCGTTGCCAGCCGAGCTTGACCGGGTCGGTCTCCTGCGAACCTTCTATGGCGCGCGCGATCCACCCCTTCTCTCCGAGTCCGCCGACAAGCAGCACGTGCTGGTGGCCGCTGGGCAGGAACGCCGAGCCGATCGTGGTGGCGCCATCCGGCAGCGCGGCGAGAGCCTTCCATTCGCCGGAGGAAAGAACGAGTGCGTGGCCGTCGTGCAGCGGCTGGAGAGTGGAGACGTCGTATCCGCCGAATACGACGAGCCGCTTCTCCTTCTGGTCGCCGTTCTGTATGGCAGCCACATGCTGCGCGCGCGCAGGGCCGGGGATCTCGCCGACGGTCTTCCACGCCCTGTCGCCGGCCAAATCGAGCGAGTAGATGCGCTTCGCCCCAACCACATAGACCACGCAGTCGTCTGCGGCGGCGGCTCCCATAACGACAGGCTCCGGCATGTCGGGCAGCGGCTCAACCGTCCCGTCCGCCTTCAAGATGAAACTTCTGGCGCCCAGCTCGCCGCCTTCCGTCCCGTCGGTCCCGCCCGCGCAGAAAAGTCCCTGCGGGGTGGAGGCCGATACGCCTTCGGCGACAGGCGCGCTCAATGCGCCCACCTTGCGCCATTCGCCGGAAGGCGAGCGCACGGCGATTTCCTTGAGGTAGGTCTTGGCGCCGCCGATGAAATCGCTGCCTCCGGCCACGAGGAAGGAACCGTCGGGCATGAAACCGGCGAATGGACGCGCCGCCTTGAATGGCGCCGTCTCGCCCGCCTGCCAATCGACCGCGATAGGCGTGGCCGCGCCGCACGTGATACCGACAGCGGAAACTACCGCCAAGAATGCCATCTTCATTTTCATAGAGCTTGAGAGGTTTAATGAGGTGGGAGAGGCGTGAGAGGCTTGAGGGGTTCCCCCCGCTGCCAACTACTTGAGGACTTCGGTGCGCGGGACGGTGACGAAGTTGATCGTGGCGTAGCCCGGACCCTCGTAGAGGACGCCAATGTCGCCGTTGGGCAGCACGGTCATGTCGGAGTAGGCTGCGCCCTCCGGACCGCCCTGCGGCGTGAGAGAGACGCCTTCGTTCCAAGTCTTGCCGTCGTCGAGGGAGGCGCGGAGGTGCAGCAGGGCGCGGCGCGTCGGGCTCTTGCAGTTGGAAAAGAGCAACACCTTGCCGTAGCGCATGATCTGCGCATTGCACTCCGGATCGGCCAGGCTGGAATCGTAGCGAGACTCCCACGTCTGGCCGCGGTCTTTGGTCACGTGTATCTGGCGGCCGCCGCCGCGCCAGCGCGAGTTTATCATCCACGAACCGTCGGAAAGCTCGACCACCTTGCATTCGTCGCCGTTCTTGACCGGCCTGCCCATCGGCTTCCACGTCTTGCCGTGGTCGGTGGAGCCGAAAAGCGCATTGCCGTCGCCGACATGGACTATCGTGTGCAGCAGCGTGCCGTCCTTGGTCTGTATGCCGGAGCCCGACGTTATGAAGATGAAGCCACCCTTGTTCTGCGTCTTGCCGAACGGCCAGTCGGCGAACGCGATGTCCTTAGAGATGTCGCGCGGCTTCGACCAGGTCTTGCCGTTGTCGGAAGACTCCTGCATCCAGAACTGGAACACGCCATAGTCGTTCTTCGACTCCCAAACGTTGTAAAAGAGGAATATCTTCTTCTCCTCCTTATCGACGATGAACGACGGATCGCTGCCCGCCCAGTGCTCGCCGTCGTTCCACTTCCACGTCCACGTGTTCTCCGGTTCCGTCCACGACTTGCCGCCGTCGGTGGAACGGCGCACGGAAATGTTGATTGGCTGGCTCGTGTTCAAGTCGCCGCCATGGTTTTTGCGCGCGTCGCAGACGGCCACCAGGTCGCCGTTCGGCGCGGTGCATATCGCAGGTATGCGATAGACGGCCACGCCGCCATCGCCCTTCTTCCATAGCACGTCCGGCGAACTCACGCCATGCGCGAACGCCGTCGCCAGCACGGCAGCACATACCACTGTAAGTCTATTCATGTTCAGTCCCCACCTTTCTCATGGTTATGCCGATATTTTACCATATTTCGGCGCGGCGGTCTAGGGGCTGAAGGAGGCAAGAGACAAGACGCGATCTTTTCGCGGAAGTCCCGCACTTCCGCAACGCAAAAGGCGAACAGGGCGAAGAGCGCCTTTTCGGGCGCCCTAGCCGATCATTCCGCCGTTCACGCTGATTATCTGGCCGGTGACGTAAGAGGCGTCCGGGCCGGAAAGCCAGGCGACGGCGTTGGCGATGTCGCGCGCGGAGCCGAAGCGCTTGAGAGGTATGGTATCCATGTATGCCTGGCGGACGTTCTCCGGCAGCACGTCCGTCATCTTGGACTGTATGAAGCCCGGAGCTACGGCGTTGCAGCGTATGTTGCGGCTGCCGAGTTCCTTGGCGGTCGTCTTCGTGAGCGCGATGACGCCGCCCTTGGAAGCCGTGTAGTTGGCCTGGCCGGCGTTGCCCATGATGCCCACGACGGACGCGATGTTGATGATCACGCCGTCGCGCTTCTTCATCATCGGGCGGGAGACGGCGCGCGTGAAAAGGAACGTCCCCTTGAGATTGACGTTGAGAACGGCGTCCCAGTCGGCGTCGCTCATGCGCATCAGCAGTCCATCCTTCGTGATGCCGGCGTTGTTCACCATTATGTCTATGGCGCCGAAATCGTCCAGCACGGCCTTAACGCAGGCGTCGACCTCCGCCGACTCTGCGACATTGACGCCGTAAGCCTTTGCCTTGACGCCGAGCGCCTCCAGCGCGGCGACGGTCTCGGCGCACCATTCCTCCTTGAGGTCGCAGACGGCGACATCCGCGCCATCCTCTGCGAGACGCTTTGCGATTTCGGCTCCGATTCCCCTCGCCGCGCCCGTGACGACGGCGACTTTGCCTTTTAGACTTGACATTGCTTTCTCCGTTTTATGCGTTCAGTGTCTGAATTGCCGCCTCGAGCGAAGCGAGGTCGGCCACGTTTGCGGTGACGAGCGAAGCGTCGATTTTCTTGACAAGCCCCGAAAGCACCTTGCCCGGGCCGAACTCCACGAAACGCCCGCACCCCATGGCCTTGGCGCACTCCACGTCGGCGGCCCAGTTCGTGGTGCCGGTGACCTGCTCGAGCATCGCCGCCTTGATTTCGTCCGGCGCGGACGAATGCGGTCTGCCCGTGACGTTGGAGAACACTGGGAAGCGCGGCGGACGGAACTCCACGCCGTCAAGGACGGGCGCGAGCTTCTCCTTCGCGCTCTGCATGAAGCGCGAGTGGAACGCGCCGGCCGTGGCCAGCGGGATCGCACGCTTGATGCCCAGCTCCTTCGCGACGGCGGCAGCGGCGGCGATGGCGTCCTTCGAGCCGGAAAGCACCTGCTGGGCGGAGGAGTTGATGTTCGCCACCGTGCAGCCGGTCTTGCCGCAAAGCTCGGAAAGCTGGTCGGCGCTCGCGCCGACGATGGCTATCATGCCGGACGGCTGCGCCTCGCAGGCCTCCTGCATGAAGCGCCCGCGAGCCTCCAGCACGCGCAAAGTCGCCTCGAAATCGAGCACGCCCGCCGCGCACAACGCCCCCCACTCGCCCAGCGAAAGCCCCGCCGCGCAGGCGAAGTCCGTCGGGCGGCGCTTTTGCAGCGCCAGCCAGGCGGCGTAGCTGGTCACGAAGATGGCCGGCTGGCAGACGTTTGATTTGGTCAGCTCCTCGGCGGGGCCCTCGAAACACGTTTTCTTGAGATCGAAACCAAGGACTTCGTTCGCCTTGTCGAAGAGCGCCATAATCTCGGCGTCCGCCTCGGCGAAATCCTTGCCCATGCCGGGCACCTGTGCGCCCTGGCCAGCGAATATGCAGCAGTCCATTGTCAGTGAGTGGGTTGTTGGCAGTTGGTAGATGGCAGAGGGCGGAGAGCAAGAGGTAACAAGCAAGGAGCAAACAGCGAACTCCTTATTACCTCTTGTCTTTTATCTCTTGCCTCTTATTTTGACTCTCAGAAGTGCGCATTGACGAGCACCATGATCGGCAGCTCGCTGTTCTGGATCACGTTGAAGAGACCGACCTGGACGCCGGTGAAATCCTTCGCGCCGTTTATCACGCCGATCTGCACGCCGTCTCCGGCCTCCTCGATCTCGTTCACCACGCCGACCTGCAGGCCGTGCATGCGCGTCGTCAAATTGACGACGCCCATGCCGACGCCGAGGTATTCATTGACGTTGACGTTCGCGACGCCGCTCTGGAAGCCGTAGCTCACGCCGGCGTTCCAGTTCAGCACGCCCGCCTGCACGCCGTAGAACGTGCCGTTGATATTGACGCTTCCGGCCTGGACGCCGCCGAACTGCCCGCGGTTCCAGTTCAGCGCGCCAGCCGCCTGGACGCCGCCGACGTCGCCGCGCACCGAGTTCGCGACCGCGCCGGCCTGGATGCCGCCGACATCGCCGCCGACCATGTTGAAGCCAGTCGCCTGGATGCCGTAAACGTTCGCCAGGGTGTAGCCGCTGATGCCGGCGTCGATGCCATACACGCAGAAGCTCTTTCCGTAGATGAGGTCCAGCCGGACGCCCCACACGCTCCACGGACTGAACGGCGCCCACTGCGGCAGCTGCAACGGCGAAGCAAGGTCGAGCTCGATCGGCGTCACGTAGTGCCGCTCCTCTGCGGTGTAAAGCTCCTTTGCCGCAGCTTCAAGACCAAACGCGCAAACCAGCGCGCCAAGAACCATCAGTTTCTTCATGATTACCTCCTGAGTCTAGACGTCGGCGCCGGACCTGTTCCAGCGTCGCACGGCATATTGTCTCAAATTCCCGGCGAAATTGCAAGAGGGAAGCGAGATTTTTTAGCGACGGAGCGGCCTAGTCGCGCCGCTCCGTCGCGCCGCTACCGGACGATTACCATCAGGCCGTCTGGCTGCCACTTCCAAGTGAGCTTGACCTTCTCGCCGTCCACTGCTTTCTTATAGGTGTAGCTGTCGCCATCGCCCGGCACAGGATCTCCCCAATCGCCTTTTGCGGCGTTCCATTTCTCGATAGTATAGCCGACGACACACCTCGTCCTGCCGTTGCCGTCCGTCGCCGGCCCCGCCGTGAAGACGGCGCTTTCGCCGAACACTTCGTAGGAACCGGCCGACAGCCCCACGTAATTCGTGTACTTGCCTGCCACGACGACGTTCGTCGTCGTAAGCGCGCCGAAGTAGCGCGCCTGGTCCACTTTGCGGTTCCACGCGAGTTCATCCTCGGTGAGCATGCGATCGTAGAGACGGACGGACTTGATAGTGCCATAGAGCGGATCTCCGCCTCCGCCGCCCGTTAACGCTCCGACGCCCCAGCGAGTGG
>CAMOIK010000098.1 GCA_946615875.1 uncultured Verrucomicrobiota bacterium
TCGGAGTGCATGTTTTGCCGTATCCGCGCCCTGAAGACGCGTTATTTATGGTATAATATGTTCCATCCCCGGAACGGGGCGAAAGGAGAAAGATGGGCAGATTTGACGGGAAGACAGTCCTCGTGACCGGCGGCAACCGCAACACCGGGCTTGACATAGTGGAGAAGTTCGTGCGAGAGGGGGCGCGAGTCTTCATGTGCGGCTCCAGCGCGGCTTCGACCGCCAGTGGCGCGGCCATGCTGAAGGAACGCGGCGTCGCCGGAGTCTTGGCGCAGCCGTGCGACATTTCCGACATCTCGCAGGTGACAGCGCTCTTCGACACGGTGGAGCGTGAGGCCGGGCGGCTCGACATACTCGTGAACAACGCCGCAGACCAGGGGCTTGGCCAGGGCGGACCGCTGGAGATGGATCCCTCCGGAATGCTCTCCGTGTTCAGAGTGAACGTGCTGGGCGGCTTCCAGGTGACGCAGACGGCATGCCGGCGCTTCTTCATGCGCCAGCCGGAAAGGGGCGTCGTCGTGTTCCTTTCCTCCAACACCGCGATGCGCGCAATAAGGAACAGGACGGCCTACTGCGCGTCGAAGGGCGCGATCAATTCGATGGTCCGCTCCCTCGCGCTCGACCTGGGTCCGCTGGGCATTCGCGTCAACTGCTGCGCGCCCGGCTACATCTACACCGAGCGCTGGGAGTCGCTGCCGCCGGAAAAGGCGGCGCGCCGCCGCCTGAACTGCCCGCTGCGCAGAGAGGCCAAGGGGGCGGACATCGCGAACGTGGTGGCGTTTCTCGCCTCCTCGGACTCCGCCAACATGACCGGCGAGATCGTCACGTGCGACGCAGGATGCTCCTGCCAGCACATGCCTGAAGACGTGGACGTCTGAGCGGCGGCGCGAACCTCCAATCTGTTTGCTGACATGGGCAGGAACTACAAGTGGCTTCTTGTCGCGCTGCTGAGTTGCGCGTTCTTCTTCCATCAGGCGGACCGCGCGCTTTTCGGTCTGCTGACGATTCCGATACAGCAGGAACTGCATCTGACCGACGTGCAGATCGGCTGGATCAACACCACGCTGTCGTGGACGCTGGCGGCGATGACGGTCGTGGCCGGCTTTCTTGGCGACAAGCTCTCGCGCAAATGGATCATCACGCTTTCGCTGATCGCCTGGTCGCTCATGACGGTGTGCATGGGCTTCATCGGCGGCTTCGCGGGCGCGCTCTTCTTCCGGTCGATCGCCACGGGCGTAGGCGAGAGCTTCTATTCGCCGAGCGCATACGCGCTAATAGCCGTCCACCACAAGGAGACGCGCTCGGTGGCGCTTTCCATCCACCAGGCGGCGCTCTACGTGGGTCTGATGGCTTCCGGGCTGATCGTGGCGTGGGCGCTGGGGCTGCTCGGCACGTGGCGCAACGTGTTCGTCGCGTTCGGCGTGGCCGGCTGCGCGCTGGGCGTGGCGTTCGTCTGGCTGTTGAAGGAGGGCGAAGGGGCGAGGCCGCGGGCGCAGGCCGGCGGCGCGTCCGCCGGGCGGGCGCTGAAGGCGTTTTTCTGCAACCCGTCGGCGCTCTGCGCCACGGCGGGTTTCGTGGCGATCGTCTTCGTGAACAACGCCTATCTCTTCTGGGCGCCGAAGTTCGCGGCCGAGAAGTTCGCCGTCGGGGTGGGCGAGGCCGGGAAGGGCGTGATGCTGTGGCACCACCTCTTCGCATTCGCGGCCATATTGGCCGGCGGCGTGGTCACCGACAGGTTCGTTGGGCGGATGCCGCGTTTTCGTCTGGGCTTCCAGGCGGTCGCGCTTCTGCTCGGCGTGCCCGCGCTGCTGTGGATCGCGCTGGCGCCTTCCTTTGCGTCGCTGCTGGCGGCGGCGAGCGCCTACGGCGTGTTCCGCGGCTTTTTCGAGGTGAACACGCACGCGTCGCTGTTCGACGTGGTAGCGCCGCAATACCGCTCTACCGCCGTGGGGCTGCTCAACATGATAGCCTTCTTCTTCGGCGGCCTCTCCGGCGTGGCGATGGGCGCGCTGTCGCAGGCGTGGGGCGTGAGAGGCTTCGAGGCGGGCTTCGGCGTAATGGCCGGAGCCTACGCGGCGGGCGCGGCGCTGATGGCCTGGAGCTTCTTCTTCTCTTTCAGAAAGGACAGGGTGGCGGAACAATGAAGATAACAGGACTGAAAACCTTTGTGATAGACTGCTTCCGCACGAACTGGGTGTTCGTGAAGGTGCAGACGGACGAGGGCGTCCACGGCATAGGCGAGGGGACGCTCGAATACAAGGAGAGCGCCCTGGCCGGCGCGATCGCGGACCTGGAGCATTCGCTCGTCGGCGAAGACCCGTTCGACACGGAATGGCTCTTCCACCGCAACTACCGCGACGCATACTGGCGTGGAGGGCCTGTGCTGACGAGCGCACTGTCGGCAATCGACATGGCGCTCTGGGACATCAAGGGCAAGGCCCTCGGCCTGCCGGTATGGAAGCTCGCTGGCGGCAAATGCCGTGAAGGCGTTCCGTGCTACGCCAACTGCTGGTTCTCGGGCGCGCGGGAGCCGGAGGAGTTCGCCGAGAAGGCGGCCGCCGCGGTCGATGCGGGCTTCAGCGGGCTGAAATGGGACCCGTTCGGCAAGAACTACCGGCAGCTGCCGCCGGAGGATTTCCGCAAGGCCATGAGGTGCGTCGCCGCCGTCAAGGGCGCGACGGAGGGGAGGGCCGAGCTGCTGATCGAGTGCCACGGCAGGTTCGACGTGCCGACTGCCACAAGGGTTTGCAACGCCCTCGAGGAGTTCTCGCCATACTGGGTGGAGGAGCCGGTGATACCCGATACGATGCGCGCGCTCGCGGACGTGAGGAGCCGCGTACGTGTCCCCATTGCCTGCGGAGAGCGCCTCTACACCACGCAGCAGATCCTCGACGCGATCGAGCTCCGCGCCTGCGACTATCTCCAACCGGATTCTTCGCACGCTGGCGGCGTGACCGGCATGAAGCAGATCGCCGCCATATGCGACGCCCACCACATTCCTTTCTGCGCGCACAATCCGTCCGGCCCGGTGGCGAACGCCGTCACGCTGGCGCTGGGCGTATCCACGCCGGGCTACTGCATCCACGAGACGCTGTTCGACGACGTGCCGTGGCGCAAGGACGTGATCGACGAGGACGTGCGCTTCGCCGACGGCCTGATGTATCCATCCGACCGTCCTGGGCTCGGTATCGAGTTGAACGAGGAGGCGGCCGCCCGACACCCAAAGGCCGACCATTGGCTGCGCCACTATGTCGGCACGCTGACCGACGTGCGCCCGCAGGAAACAGTCAAGTACTACCACCCGTGAACCGCAAGGCGAAACGGCAAACGCACGGCATAGCATATGTTCATCTACTTGGGCTGCTACACGGATGCGACGCATCCGGACGGACTTTCCACGCTGGAGCTCGACGAGGCGTCGTGCGAGATGCGGGTCGTGGAGTCGCATCCCGTCGCCAACGCTCTCTACCAGACGCTTTCGCCTGACGGAAAGTGGCTGTATTCATGCACAGGAGAAGGCCTCGCGTCGTTCAGGGCGCAGGGGCCGCGCCTCTTCGCGGAAGACGCCGTCAGGCTGGGCGGGAGCTGCTGCCACGTCGCGGCGATGCAAGACGGCTCGCGCGTGGTCTTCGCCGACTATCTCGGCGGGTTCGCCGGTTCCGTGGAAGTTGCGGAAGGACGCTTCGGGAAGATCGCGCTCCACCGCCACTCGGGCAGCGGGCCGAACTTGCCGCGCCAGGACCGAGCGCACTGCCACCAGGCGCTTCCGACCCCTGATGGCGCGGCATACTGCGTGGTGGATCTTGGGCTCGACGAAGTGGTGACCTACCCCGGCGGCAAGGCGTTCGCCACATCTCCCAGTGGAGCTGGGCCGCGCCATCTCCTCTTCCACCCGAACGGACGCCTCGCGTTTCTCGTCTCGGAGCTGGGCAATCTCGTGTCGTCTCTGCGCTGGTCGCCGGTGACGGGCTTCGAGCTTCTCGATTCGCTGCCGACGCTGCGCAGTCCGCTGGAGACCGCGTCGGAGAAGTTGTCGGACGGCAGCCATCTCGCCGCAGCCATCCGTTTCACGCCCGACATGAAGCGCGTCGTCGTCTCCAATCGCGGCGAAGAGTCGCTGGCGGTGTTCGATTTCGACGAAGCCACCGGGCGGCTGGCGTTCCGGGCGCGAACGACGCTGCCAGGCTCGTGGCCTCGCGATTTCCTGTTCGTTTCGCGCGACCTCGCGCTCGTCGCGATGGAGCGCTCCGGCGAAGTCCACGCGCTGCGCTACGACGCCGAGGCGGGGACGTTCTCGGTGGCTGCCACGCTCGGCGGATTTTTCAGGCCGGTGGCGCTGCTCGCCGCGCCGTGAGAAGGGATCTCGCCGTTCAGTCGGCGAAGACCAGCGTCTCGTTGAGCCTGAAGCGCGTCCTGGCGCGTATGTCGGCGCTGGACGCGCCTATCAGGATTTCGTAGTCGCCGGCGTCGGCGCGGAAGCGGTGCGCGAAGTCGTCCCAGTATGCGAGGTCGCGCGCTGAAAGGCGCAGTTCCGCGATTTTCGTCGCGCCCGGCGCGATGGCCAGTTTGCAGAAAGCCTTGAGTTCCTTCGCGCACCGCTCGACCTTTGCGCCTGGATAGGCGACGTAGAGCTGCACCGTCTCCTTGCCGCAGCGCGTCCCGGTGTTGGTGACCGGGATGCGCACGGTAACTTCGTCGCCGTAGTCGAGGGTGGCTTCGCCATACTTGAACGTCGTGTAGCTGAGGCCGTGGCCGAAGGGGAAGAGAGGCGGGATGCCGGTGGCGTCGTGCCAGCGGTAGCCCACGTAGAACCTTTCGAGGTATGTGACGTTGGTGGCGTTGTAGGTGCCGCAGCGGGCGACGGCCGTGTCCTCGTAGCACCGGGGCCACGTCTGCGCCAGCTTTCCGCATGGATTGACGTCGCCAAAGAGCACGTCGCATATGGCGTTGCCTTCCTCCATGCCGAGGTAGGAGGTCTGAAGCAGCGTGTCCGCGAGGCCCGTCCATGTGTATCCTACGGGCGTGCCGGAGCGCGACACTACGACGACGCGCGGCAGACGCCATCCGAGTATGGTGTGCATTGCGTTCTGGAGCGGGGTCGGCAGCGCGAAATCTACGCGGTCGCGCCCCTCGCTCTCCATGTTCTCCTGGCAGCCCAGCTCCGTGCCCGTGAAGACGATCACGGTGTCGGCGGACTCGGCGGCGGCGCGGAGCTGGGCTTCGTCGCACCACGCCTCTTCCGTCTTTACTTCCACGTGGCCGCCAGCCTCCGTTGCGTTGGCGATGTCGGCGGCGGACGGTTCAACCTTGGCGCAGAAGGGCATAAGCCGCACCTCCGCGTTCGGCAGACGGTTGGTGAGCGCGGCGAAGAGCGTCACTTCGTAGGGCACCGTGCCCTCGCCGGAGCAACCCTTGTGGCACTGCTTGAGGTCTGCGCCAGAACCGATCACCAGCACCTTGCGGAGCGAACCGGCGTCTAGCGGCAGGATGCCGCGCTCGTTCTTCATCAGGACGATCGACTCTGCGCCCTCGTAGCGCGCCACGCGCTGGTGTTCGATCGTGTTGCGCGAGCCAACGGCGCGCGGCGCGTTGGTGAGGAAGCCCGTCTTGGCCATGACGAAGAGCGTGTGCAGCGCCATTTCGTCCACTGTCGCTTCCGGCACTTCGCCGCGCGCCACTGCTTCCGCGAGGGGGAAGCGGTTGGACGCCGGTTCGCAGATGTAGCGGATCTTGTCGCCGCGGTGCATCTCCACGCCGCCGCCGTTCATCGCGGCGAAGCCTGTCGAGTGCTGGCCGCCCCAGTCCGTCACGAGCAGGCCCTTGAAGCCCCAGCGGTCGCGCAGCAGCCCCTCCTGGAAATAGCGGTTCTCGCTCGCATACACGCCGTCTATCCTGTTGTAGCTGGACATCACGCAGAGCGCGCCGGCGTCTTTGACCGCCGCGCGGAACGCTGGGAGGTATATTTCGTTGAGCGTCCTGGCGTCGGCGTGGGTATCGACGGTGCCGCGGGCGAGCTCCTGGTCGTTCAGCGCGAAATGCTTGACCGTCGCCGCCACGTCGCGGCTCTGCACTCCTTCGATCATCGGCGCGCACATTTTCGCGGCCAGCACCGGGTCTTCGCCGAGGTATTCCCAGTTGCGCCCGCACAGCGGCGTGCGCATTATGTTGACGCCCGGGCCCAGCAGCTGGTCCACGCCGCGGTCCCTGCATTCGTCGCCGAGCACCTCGCCGTGGCGGCGCGCCCATTCCACGTCCCAAGTCTGGGCGAGCGCGGAAAGGGAGGGCAGTTTCGTGCCCGTCTCCCTCGGCTCCGGGTATTTCCAGCTCCAGCGGTCCAAGGCGGAGCGGACGGTCGAGCTGTTGTCGCTCATCGTCCATTCGCGGTCTATGCCGACGCGCGGCACGGCCGGGAGGGTCATCGTGCCCGAACCGGCCAGCATCTGCGTTTTCTCCTGAAGGGTCATGTTCGCGAGCGTGGCTCTCGCGGCGGCGAGCGCGTCTTCGTCGCTGAGCATGGCGGGCGCGGCGCAGACGGCGGAAAGGGCGGCGAGGCAGAGGAGGGTCTTTTTCATCGTGGCGTAGTGCATGGTGTGTCGTGAGTGTAGTTCAGGATGCAAGCTTCTCGAAGGGGAACGAGACGCGCTGGCCGTGGCGTTCGGCCACGATCGCGTCCCAGAGCGGCAGACGCTCCTGCGGCGGAGTCTTCACCGGGAAGTAGTAGTCGCGCTCGATCTTGGCCATCTCAAGTCTGTCCGGGAAGGCGCGCAGCACGCCGAAGCCTACGTCCCTGTCCATTCCCATGGATGGAAGGCCGAGCATCCGTATCATCGTCTTGCGGCCGTACGAGGAAAAGAGGATGTTGTCCTGCCAGCTGTGGTTGTGTCCGTGCAGGAAGCCGCAGACCCTGGGCGATTTCACCATGTCTTTGTTGATGCCGAGCGACCAGGCCGTGTGGTGGGCGCAGACGAGCGCGGGGCGGTCGGTGTTCTCCAGGAAGTCTTTCAGCCAGCCCGTCTGTTCCGCGCCGAGTTCGCAGCCGCCGCGGCCCGCGCTGTTGTCTTCGTTTTCCGGGTTCGGCTCCTTGAGGGAGTCCAGGAGAATCATGTCGAACTTCGGCAGTCTCGTGACCGACGTAAAGCGTCCCTTGACCGGGGACTCGCCCAGCCATTTGCCAAGGACGGCCTTCATCGGGATGCGGCGGTCGTGGTTGCCGGCCGTCATAACCAACTTGATGCCGGCGTCTTCCAGCGGACGCAGCAGCTCCTCCGCCAGCGCATAGTCCCTCTCTTCGCCGAAGCACAGCGAAACGTCGCCGAGCGCGAACACGCAGGCGGGGCGGAAGCGCATCGCGAGTATGTCTTTCACGAGTCGCGCGACTGTGCCGTTTATGTAGTCGTAGCTGCGGTCGGTGCGGAACTTCTGTTCGCTCCACGGCTTGCCGATGTGCAGATCGGAGACGACCGCGCACAGGTCGGGGTTGATTGCGGGCGGCTGCGCGGCGTCGGGCGCGGGCGCGGCGTCGGTATCGCCGACGGCAGGCAACGCCGCTCCGACTCCAGCCAAGGCGCATCCCCGCAGGAAGTCGCGCCTCGTCAGGCAGACTTCCTTATCTGTTCTTTCCAAAGGCATGGGCATATTATAGCATATCCGGCACTGCCGCGCAAGAGCGACGCCCGGCCGAGCGGCAACCACTGCCAAAATTCACCGCAAAATTCACTGGATGTTCTACTTGGTGAACCTGAACTTCCATATATTCACCTGCTCAACTCCATATATTCACACGCCCCCACTCTATATATTCACCTGCCGTCTGCCCATGAATTCAGCAAAAGTGACCCCTTGGCCCTCTTTTCTTTTGCTTTTTACCTTTTTCTGTTTCTTTTACATTATGGCGCCGTGCGGTCTTGGCCGTTTTCGATGGAAACGGGGCAATAGCCGACCTTCTTGACGGTGGCGGAGCCGCGGCCGACGCCATCGACAACGACGCCCGCCACGTCCA
>CAMOIK010000099.1 GCA_946615875.1 uncultured Verrucomicrobiota bacterium
GATCGCAACAAACACCGTGCGAGAACGCCGCACCTCCCTCGCAGACCGCCTGGCCCCGGACCGCCATGCCCATTGAGGAGCGGCTGGCAAAGGGGCGGCGGTCGCTATATATTGAGAATGGTGTTCTCTATATATTGAGAATGGGGTTCTCTATATATGGATTTCGCCGTACGCTCGAAATGGCTGCGGCGAACCGTGGCGACACAATCGCTGATGTCGTGAAAAATATCGGCGGGGTATTGCCACGTAGCGGCGAAATATGATATAATACTCCCCTGTTTGTGGAGTCGGGGGAAAAACCGGCTCTCCGGGCCGCGGCGGGTGCCGCGACGCGCAATGCGGACAAAACCTGTGCAAGCAGGCACAAATACGCGCAGAACAAGGAAAGAAAGATGCAGAAGAGCTACCGTGCTCCGAACCCCGGCGACAAGCGCCAGTGGTTCCTGATCGACGCGAAAGGACTGCCGCTCGGCCGCCTCGCCGTCGTTGTCGCAAACAAACTCCGTGCGAAGGATCTTCCGACCTTCGACCCGTCCGTGGACGCAGGTGCGTTCGTGGTCGTGACCAACGCAGCGCTGGTCAAGCTGACCGGCAAGAAGGAAGAACAGAAGGAATACCAGCGCTATTCCGGCTACCGCGACGGCCTGAAGCGTTTCAGCGCGGCGACGATGCGCGCCACGCATCCCGACCGCATGATCAAGGAGGCGGTCTGGGGAATGCTCCCCAAGAACACCATCGCGCGCAAGATGATGACGCGCCTGAAAGTCTTTGCGGGCGCGGAGCATGCCCACGCCGCCCAGAAGCCCGTCGAAATCACCCTCTAAGCGACTAAGGAGCAAAGCACTTTATGGCAACGAAGAAGACTATTGCTGCGGGAACAGGGCGCAGGAAAACCGCGACGGCCCGCGTGAATCTCGTCGAGGGCAAGGGCGTCTGGACCGTGAACAAGGTCGCGCTCGAGGATTACATCCAGTCCGAAGCTCTCCGCGACTACCTCAAGCAGCCCGTTGCGATTTCGGGCTACGACATGACGAAGGTCGATGTGGTGGCGTTCGCCAAGGGCGGCGGCATCTCCGGCCAGGCCGGCGCCATCCGCCACGGTCTGGCCCGCGCGCTTGTCAAGGCCGACGAGACGACCCGCGCCGCGCTGAAAAAAGCCGGCTGCATGACGCGCGACAGCCGCATGAAGGAGCGCAAGAAACCCGGCCAGCCCGGTGCCCGCAAGCGCTTCCAGTTCTCGAAGCGTTAATCGCTCGGGAATGTGGATCCGTGGAGCCTGGCGTCGCGGAACGCGCACCTTCGCGAGGTGGCGTATTTGCGAAACGGGCGGCCCCCGCGATGTCGGCTCTGCGGCTCCACTGGCTCTCAATTACACAGTTTCTCGTTTGACATGGCATTTGGTTTTCTCAAGAAGATAGTCCAGTCCTTGGCCGGCGCAGGAAAGACGGATGCCGGCCGCGGCGGGCGCAAGGACGCGAAAGGCGACGCCAGGCAGTCCAAGTCGTCCCGGGGCAAGGCTTCGGGCGGCAGGCAGAAGGAAAAGGACGGACAGCAGAAGCAGCAGCGCGGCAAGTCGGCGCAGCCGCAGCAGAAAAAGCAGCAGGGCGCGAAGCGCCAGCAGCCGGTCGCGAAACAGCAGCAACAGCAGCAGCCTGGGACGAGGCGCGACGCGCGCGGCCCCAGGCGAGAGTCTCGCGGCTCGCGGCGTTCGCAGGGTTCTGCGAACACGGCGGCCAACCAGAAGCGGCCCGGCGGCGAGGTGACGGAGGCGGAACTCGCGGCCCGCAAGGCGGCCCATGCGGCCTGGGATCCCGCGAGTTTCGTCGTCGAGCCGCAGGAGGGGCGCAAACGTTTCCATGATTTCGATCTCCCCGGAGAGGTGATGCACGCCATCGCCGACCTGGGCTTCAAGTACTGCACGGAGATACAGGCGCTCTCGCTGGAGCACGCGCTGGCCGGCAAGAACATCGCAGGCAAGGCGCAGACGGGCAGCGGCAAGACCGCCGCCTTCCTCGTCGCCATCCTCACCAGATACCTCCGCACGCCGGAAAGCCGCGCGAAGACCGGCGGCGTGCCGAGGGCGCTCGTCATCGCGCCCACGCGCGAACTCGTCATCCAGATCTGCAAGGACGCCGATGCGATAGGCCGCTACACGGGGCTGCGCTGCCTCGCCGTGTATGGCGGCATGGACTACGACCGCCAGAAGAAAGAGGTGCAGGATGCGCCTGTCGATCTGCTGGTAGCCACGCCAGGACGGCTCCTCGATTTCGTCAAGGGCCACGTGATCGACCTCTCGCACGTCGATACGCTCGTCATAGACGAGGCGGACAGAATGCTTGACATGGGCTTCATCCCGGACGTGCGCCGCATCATGAGTCGTCTCCCGCCCAAGGAGCTCCGCACCACTATGCTCTACTCCGCCACGCTCAGCGACACGGTGATGCGCCTTGCGTTGAACTGGATGCAGGAGCCCTACAGGGCAGAGGTGGCAGGCGAGACCAACGCCACGGACACCGTACGCCAGGTGGTTTACATCGTGCGCACGGCAGACAAGTTCAAGGTGCTCTTCAACCACATCGCACTGCATCCGGAATGCCGCACTCTCGTCTTCTGCAATCGCAAATCCACCACCGAGGACGTTTACGAGTCGCTCAAGGTTCGCGGCGTGAACGTGGAGATGCTTTCGGGCGACGTGAGCCAGTCGAAGCGTCTGCAGGTGCTGGACTCCTTCCGCGACGGCGAGGTGCGGATAGTCGTGGCCACCGACGTCGCCGGACGCGGCATCCATGTCGATGACGTCGGCTACGTGATAAACTTCGACTTTCCGTACGAGGCCGAGGACTACGTGCATCGCATCGGCCGCACGGGACGCGCCGGCAACACCGGTATCGCCATTTCCTTCGCCGACGAGGACGAGTCGTTCGCCATTCCGGACATCGAGGCGTACATCAAGGAGCCCTTGAAGTGCACCATGATACAGGACGACGACCCGCTCATGAAGCCCCTGCCTCCACGCGGTTCGCGCCTCGGAGCGGTCGATGACGAGGCGAAGGCGCGCGTCGATGAGCGCGAAGCCGTGGGCGAGGACGAGAAGGCCGCCGCCGCCGCGCTGACCGGCGCCAACGCCGTCACCGGCGCCGGCAAGCCTGCAAGGCTCCGCGAGGACGCGCCGGTCAGGGAGAACCCGAAGTTTGAGCACGCGCTGGACGACAAGCCGCCGCCGCCTAACGAGCGCGATATCTACACGAAGCCCGTGGAGCAGCGGGCGAAGTTCAGCGAGTGGAGCGTCACCGAGGGCTAGGCCGGCAAGGTCGGGGAAGGGCCAGCCTCTTCCTCGGCGGCGGACCACGCCTTGAAACAGCATGAGATTCTTCGCCTATCCCGAAATCCTGCCGCTGGTGGCGCTGGTGCCGCTGGCGGCGTTCGTCTGGGCTTTCTTGCGGGCGAGGCGCGAGAAGGCGCTGGCGAAAATCTCTCTTCGCGTGCCGCCGGCAGGGGCTGCCGGACTGCAGATGGCGCTTGTCGCCGTCGGGCTGATGCTGGTGTTTTTCGCCGCCGCGCGTCCTCGCTGGGGGCGTTCGTCGCAGAAGCTGCTCTCGCACAGTCGCAATATCGTAGTGGCGATCGACGTCTCGCGTTCGATGCTGGCCGAGGACGTCATGCCCAATCGTCTGGCTCGCGTCAAGGCGGACGTGGCGGACCTGATCGACTCCCTTGGTTCGGATAGATGCGGGCTTGTCGCCTTCCGCCACACGGGAGTGGCTATTTCACCGCTGACCTCCGACCATGCGTTCTTGCGTGGCGTTTTGGAGTCGCTTTCGCCTGACTCCGCCGCGAAAGGAGAGACGGATATCGGCAGCGCCATACGCGAATCCCTCCGAGTGTTGGATTCCGAGGCGGCGGACGACGACGCGTCTCCGTCCCACGACGGCAGCCACAACGCCATAATCCTGATTTCCGACGGCGGCGACCTGAAGGGCGAGGCTCTGCAGTGCGTAGAAATCGCCCGCCGCCGCAGAGTGCCCATCTTCACCGTGGGCATAGGCGACCCGAAGCGCGGCGCGACCATCCCTGCCGAGAACGGGCAGGGCGTCCAGACCTACAAGGGGGCGCCGGTGACGGTGAAACTGGAGGAGGAGCCTCTCAAGAAGATTGCCGAACTGAGCGGCGGCCGTTATGTGCCGCTCGCCACGCTGAGCACCGCCGAGACAACGCTCGGCGCCATATACCGACGCTTCCTGCGCCAGGTCGCCGCCGCCGAGCAGAACGAGGAGGAGTCCGCCCTGGGCGAACGCTACCAGTTCTTCCTGGTTCCGGGCCTCGCTCTGCTGATGGCCGGCGCGGCTCTTTCAAAAGGCCGTTTCCGCTTGGAGCGCAAAACCCGCTGACTCCCGCCCGTTCCCGCACCGTGCTCGGAGATGCCCGAAGTCGACACGGGCGAATGCCAGAGCGCATTCGCCGCCATGTCTCCCACAGGCGCCCGTAGCTGGGCGAAGGCCCACGGACCTCAGAGTCGCAAGAAAGTAAAACGTCGGCGATGGCTAGCGCCATCGCCGACGTTTTCAACGCTTATGCAACGTCTTAGAGCTGCGGGAGCGCCGCAAGCTCGGTGAGGAGCTTGTAGTTCTCCTTGAACGAAGCCTCGGCGCGCTCGAGCGTGGCCTCTGCCTTTTCGGGGCCGACCATCTTGACGAGCTGGCGGAAGCGGTTCTCGCCGAGTTCCTTGGAGAGCGCGTTTTTCGCGAAGGAGACCGTGTCGCTCTTGTCCTTGGAGTCGATGGTGAGGCCGTTCTTGCCCTGGGCGGAGACTTCCGGGTTGTAGCGCCAGAGCGGGAAGTGGACGGAGTCCACGGCCGCGATCTGGTGCGCCGGGCCGGTGGCGGTGTTCAAGCCCTGCTCGATGCAGTGCGCGTAGGCGATGATGAGCGCCGGGCCGTTGTAGTTCTCGGCCTCGGTGAAGGCCTTGACGGTGGCGGCGGGGTTGGCGCCCATCGAGACATACGCGACATAGACGTTCTTGTACTGCATCTGCATGAGGCCGAGGTTCTTCTTTGGCTGCTGCTTGCCGGCCGCCGCGAACTTCGCGATGGCGCCGATAGGCGTGGCCTTGGAGGCCTGTCCGCCCGTGTTGGAATACACTTCGGTGTCCATGACGAGGATCTTGACGTTGCGGCCGGAGGCGAGCACGTGGTCGAGACCGCCGTAGCCGATGTCGTAGGCCCAGCCGTCGCCGCCGAGGATCCACACGGACTTGCGCACAAGGTTGTCGGCCACCGCGAGCATCTGCTTGCGGGTCGGGCAGTCGCAGTCGCAGGCGTTCAGCTTCGCCTTGAGTTCGGCGACGGCCTTGCGCATCTCTTCCACGCCCTGGCCCTTTTCGTCGTGCTGATCGATGGTCTTGATCTTCTCGAGGATGGCCTTGACGTCCGCCGGAGCCTTCTCGCTGGCGAGCATCTTGTCGACGAGCTCAAACGCGTAGGCCTGGAGCTTGTCGGCGGAGATGCGCATGCCGTAGCCGAACTGCGCGTTGTCCTCGAAGAGGGAGTTGGACCAAGCCGGGCCCTTGCCGTCGTTGCGCTGGCAGTAGGGCGTGGTGGGCAGGTTGCCGCCGTAGATCGAGGAGCATCCGGTGGCGTTCGCGATGAGCAGGCGGTCGCCGCAGAGCTGGGTGAGGAGCTTGACGTATGGCGTCTCGCCGCAGCCCGCGCAGGCGCCGGAGAACTCGAAGAGCGGGCGCTTGAGCTGGCTGTCGAGCACCTGCTTGGTGTCGAGGAGCATCGGATCGACGTCGGGCAGGCCGAGGAAGAACTTCCAGTTGGCCGCCTCCTGCTTGCGCAGCGGGATCTGCTCGACCCACTTGAGCGCCGGGGCGTCCTTGAACTTCTCCTGCGACATGGGGCACTTGACGAGGCAGAGCTTGCAGCCCATGCAGTCCTCGGGGGCCACCTGGACGGTGAACTTCTCGCCGAGCTTCTTCATCTTGGGCGTCTTGGTGTCTGCCGATTTGAAGGTTTCCGGCGCGCCTTCGAGGGCGGCGGCGGGATAGACTTTCAAGCGGATCGCGGCGTGAGGGCAGATGATGGAGCACTGGCCGCACTGGATGCACTTCGCGGGGTCCCACTGCGGAATGAACGCGGCGACGTTGCGCTTCTCCCACTGCGTCGTGGCGGTCGGCCATGTGCCGTCGTCCGGGATGGCGGAGACTGGCAGTTCGTTGCCCTTCTGCGCGATCATCTTGGCGGTCACGTTCTTGATGAAGTCCGGTGCTTCGCTGGAGACGGTCGGGGGCTGTTTCAGCTTGCCGGCGGGCGCGGAAGGATAGTCGACCTTCTCTATCGCGGCGCTGGCGGCCTCGATGCACTTCCAGTTCATCTCGACGACTTCCTGGCCCTTCTTGGAGTAGGCCTTCTCGGCGTAGTCCTTGAGGACCTGGATCGGGTCGAGCTCGGTGCCGTCGGCCTTGGCGAGCTTGATGCCGGAGAGCTTGAAGAACGCGGTCTGCAGCACGGTGTTCGTGCGCGTGCCCATGCCGTTCTCGAGGGCGATCTTCGCCGCGTTGATCACGTAGAACTTGAGCTTCTTGTCGATGATCGCCTGCTCCACCTCGTCGGGCATGTGGTCCCAGATCTCGGCCGCCGTGTAGGGCGAGGCGAGCAGGAACACGGAACCCGGCTTCGCGGCCTTGAGCATGTCGTACTTCTCGAGGTACGGGAAGCAGTGGCACGCCGTGAAGTCGGCCGAGTTGATGAAGTAGGGCGAGCGGATCATGTCGCTGCCGAAGCGGAGGTGCGAGATCGTGACGCCGCCGGACTTCTTGGAGTCGTACTCGAAGTAGCCTTGGGCGTAGTTCTCGGTGTAGTTGCCGATGATCTTGATGGAGTTCTTGTTCGCGCCCACGGTGCCGTCGGCGCCGAGGCCCCAGAACATGCACTCCTTGCGGTCGCCCTTCGGGACCACGAAATCGCTGTCGCCGAGGATGTAGCGGCCCGAGACGTCATCGACGATGCCGACCACGAAGCGGTCGAGCGGCTTCTCCTTCGCCATGTTCGCGAAGACGTTCGCGCACATCTGCGGCGTGAAGTCCTTGGAGCCGATGCCGTAGCGGCCGGCGAGGATCTTCGGATACTTGAACGAGACGACGCCGTCCTGCAGGCCCTGGCCGATCGCGGCCGCGACGTCGAGGTACAGCGGATCGCCGATCGCGCCCGGCTCCTTCACGCGGTCGAGGACCGTGACGACCTTGACGGTCGCGGGGAGCGCCTTGACGAAGTCGACCATCGAGAACGGACGGTAGAGGTGCACCTTGAGGAGGCCGACCTTCTTGCCCTCCTTGACGAGCGCGTCGACGGTCTCGTGCAGCGTGTCGCAGCCCGAGCCCATCGCGACGACGACGTACTCGGCGTCCTTGGCGCCGACGTAGTCGTAGAGCTTGTACGCGCGGCCCGTGAGCTTCGCGAGACGGTCCATGTACTCCTGGACGATCGCGGGCGTCGCCTCGTAGAACTTGTTGCAGACCTCGCGGAGCTGGAACGTGACGTCGGGGTTCGACGCCGTGCCGCGCATCGTCGGATGCTCAGGATCGAGCGCGCGCCTGCGGAAGTCCTCGACGTACTCCTCGTCGATCATCTGGCGGATGACGTCCTGCGGGATCTCGTCGATCTTCTGGACCTCGTGCGAGGTGCGGAAGCCGTCGAAGAAGTGGAGGAACGGAACCTTCGACTTGAGCGTCGCCGCGTGCGCGACCATCGCCATGTCGTGCGCTTCCTGCACGCTGTTCGAGGCGAGCATCGCGAAGCCGGTCTGGCGGCACGCCATCACGTCGCCCTGGTCGCCGAAGATGCAGAGCGAGTTCGACGCGAGCGAGCGCGCGGAGACGTGGAACA
>CAMOIK010000100.1 GCA_946615875.1 uncultured Verrucomicrobiota bacterium
TTAGACCAGCACCAAAATCATTTTAGACCAGCACCAAAATCTTTTTAGACCAGCATCAAAGCTCCAGAGGTCCCGGCGATCCAGCTCCTGCCGGGCTTCGCCGAGCTCTTCGACACCGACGACGGATAGCCGTTTCGGACGCGAAACGCCGAAAACCACATCCCGAAACGCACTTTAGCCTTTATTTACTAGGGTGCGACGCATTCCCACGCTCAAAAAATGGGTAAACTCCAGAGCGCCCCCTTTGCAAACCCAGAAAAGCCCGCTTTGGACGCTGTATTGCCGCATCTGCGCGCAGCCGGACCGTGCGCCGCAGACACGGGTGTGCGCGAATATGCGTCAGCGAAGCCGTTCGGAGGGGTCGAGACGCCCTGCAGGCCACGGATAGGCGTCTAGCGCGACAAGAGCCTCTCCCGCCAGGAAGAGGCTGCCGCACACGAGGGTTGGCCCTGAAGAGAGCGTCAGGGCATCATTCAGCGAGCGGCATGGTGTCGCGGAGATGCCGACGGCGGCCATTCTTGCGGCTGTCTCTTCTGGAGAAAGCGAACGTGGATTGGAAGTCCTGACCGCGAAAGCGCGATCGACGAGCGGCTTGAGAATGCGCAGTGTCGCTTCGACATCCTTGTCGCCGCAAAAGCCTGCGACTAGGTTAAAGGACGCGGCGCATTCCTCCATGATGGCGTGCCTGAGCGCGGTCGCGGCCGGAGGGTTGTGGGCGCCGTCTATGAGGAATCTGCCTACGCGCTGGAAGCGTCCCGGCCACGTAACTTCGGAGGCCAGATGCACAGGTGCGGCGAGGATGTCCAGCCGCTTCAGCGCGGCCAGTGCGGTGACGGCGTTCTCGCGGTTGAAGGAGCCGCGGAGCGAGAAGTCGGGCGGGATTTCGCCGGGCGATGCGATGTCGGCCGCGCAAGTCAGCGGCGCGGAAATCGCGGTCGCGCGGTTCGCAACGACGGCGAGCGCGGAAGGGGAGTTCGCGCCCACGACCACCGGGACGCCAGGCTTGACAATGCCGGCCTTCTCCGCCGCTATCTTCTCTACGGTGTCGCCGAGCCAGTCGCAGTGGTCCAGGCCAATCCGCGTGATCACGGAAAGGATCGGATGGCAGACGTTTGTCGCGTCCAGACGACCGCCAAGGCCGGTTTCGAGGACGGCGATATCAACGCCTGCTTCGGCGAACACGAGGAAGGCGACGGCGGTGAGCGCCTCGAAGAACGTGAGCTGCGGCGGCGCGACCTGCGCGACGCGCCGGGCGGCTTCGTCCAGCATCGCATCGCCGATCGGCTCGCCGTCCATGAAGAAACGCTCGTTGATCCTCGCAAGATGCGGAGAAGTGTATCTGGCGACGCGAAGTCCCGCCTTCCTGAGCGAGGCGTCGAGAATGGCCGCCGTCGCCCCTTTGCCGTTTGTGCCGGCGACATGGACGGCCTTCACGCGGCGTTCGGGATTCCCTAGCGCGGCCATCACGGACGCTATGGCGTCGAGGCCGGGGCGCATTCCGAAGCGGCGCCGCGCCGCGAGCTCGGCGAGGAAGTCCATGCTACATTGCAAAGGCGACAGCGAGGACGGCGGAGAGTGCGTAGCCCAGCAGGATCAGCCACAGCACGCGGTCGGTGAGCAGCACCTTCTCCGGTCGTCCAACGTCGGCCTTGCGCCAGGCGAGGAAGAGGTATCGAAGGATGCCGAGGAGGACGAAGACCGCGGTGGTCCACAGCAGCGGCACCCGCTGCCCCATCTTGGAGGTCAGCGTGTAGGCTGAGTATTCGGCCACGGAGGCGAACGCGGCGACGAAGATGCATCCCTTGAGGAGGTGAGGATGGTAGTGGCGCAGGACCTCCCTGGACTCTGCGGCGATCAGCATCTCGTGGCGGCGCTTGCAGAATGCGATGAACATCGAGAGGGTGAACGTGCAGACCAGCAGCCACGGCGAGATGTAGGCGGCGATGATGGCGGCGCCCGCCACCGCGCGCAGGACGAAGCCGGCCGCCAGCGTGGCGACATCCACGTAAGGGATGTGCTTGAGCGCGCCGGTGTAGAGGCATTGCATCACGGTGTAGCCAAGGATGGTGCCGAAGGCGAGGGTGCGCGACGGCATGAGCATCACGACGAAGGCCGGGTAGGCGAAGCCGGCGGCGAACAGGACGAGCGCGACACGCACGGCGCGTATGCGCGAAATCAGCCCTGCCGCGATGGGGCGGTGGCGCTTCACCGGATGGAGCCTGTCCGCATCGTAGTCCGCCACGTCGTTCAGCAGGTAGAACGCGGACGAGAGCAGCGAGAAGGAAGCGGCCATGGCCAGCGCCATGAGGAAGGAGCGCCAGCCGCGCACGAGCGAAGTCTGCGTGGCGTCGGCCACCGAGAAGAACCAGGCGAGCATCACGGCGCCGTTCTTCGTCCACTGGTCGATGCGCACGGCTTTCAGCCACAGGCGCGCTATGTTGCGTCTCTTCATCGTCGCATGTCCGCCGCTAGTCGGTGGCCGAGCGCCAGCGTATTATGCCCCAGAGGAGGGAGTGGTCGGTGTAGAGAGGGCACGAACGGTTCTCGTAGAAAGTCCAGAACTTGGCCCAGTTGCGGTCTATGGCCGGCACCCAGCGTATCGGGAAGAGGGCGAGGAAGCGCGAGTGCGTGACGCCCTTCGCCGCGGTCGAGCCCTCGCCCGACTCGCTCTCCCAGAGCGGCCAGAGGCGGAAGTGGCCCTTGCCCGACGCCCAGAACGGGAACACCCTTACCTCGTCGTCGTATATCTCGACCAGCTTCCACCCGAATCGCATAACCGAGGCCTCGTCCTTCCTGTCGGAATAGTTCCTCAGCTTGACGTTCTCGTAGAGCGGCCATATCGACAGACGCGACCTGCGGGCGGTCTCTTCCCATTCGAAGAACGGCCACGGGCAGCGCAAACGGAGCTCCGGGCCGGAATTCCCCTGGGCCGCCCACGTTTTCGACCACGTCTCTGTCCACGAGAAGAAGGGCGGCAGGAAGAGGTCCTGGCTTTCGCGCTCACGGCGGACCTGGCCGTATAGCGGCCAGAACATCCACGACCAGCCTTCCCCGGCGGTGTCGCGGTCGGCGCGGTACGACGCCCATGTCGCGAGCGGCCACAGCGCGTAGCGGTGGTCGGACTCCCGCTGGTGGTTGAGGCCGTAGAGCGGCCAGAAGCTCCATGCGCCGTCGCTGCGCCACGAGAAGAAGGGGAAGAGGACGGAGTTGGTGACGAGCCAGTCGCGGCCCCTCGGCATCCTGTAGCGCGTCCAGAGCGGCCACAGCGCGAAATCGACTTCGTGCATCATCAGCACGTGCGGGTGGTGGCCCCAGAGCGGGAAGAACCCCCAGTAGGCTTCGCCGTCGGCCCTGCCGTTGAACCATATCGGCAGTATCGTGAACTGGAAGTCGTCGCGTCCGGCCGGCGTGTCGGCCGCTTGGTAGTTGACGATGTAGCAGAATCGCCACCAGTCGCGGTGCGAGGTGAAGACGGGCCACAGCACGTCCGTCACGTCGTCCTCTGCGGCGACGATCGGGCGCAGTGCGGCGTAGTCGCTCTTCTGCTGGTAGAACGGCCCGATCTGGAACGCAACGGCGAGAGAGAGGATGCCGCCAAGCATGGTCACTTCCCGGACTTGCGCAGTTCCTCGAACTCCTGCTTCTCGAAGGGCGAGAGCTCGTCGAGGCGGCTCTGGACCTTGCGGAGCGTCCCCTTGGCGCGGAGGGTGTCGCCCTTGGCGAACTGGACGCGCGCGAGGGTGATCAGCATTCTGATGTCCACTTCGTTGCCGTTTTCGTCGCGAGAAAGCTCGCAAGCCCTGTTGGCGCACTTCTCGGCTTCGGCCAGGTCGCCCTTGCGGGCGAGGATGATAGTCCCCAGCGTATCCCACGCCACGTAGAGGCCGGGCGCGGACTCTACGGCGCGGCGGGCGTATTTCTCCGCCTCTTCAATGCGGTTGGAGCGGCGCAGCACCTCTGCGAGATCGTTGAGCGCGAGCGGCACCGGCTTGGGCGCGTCGGCGCTGCGGCGCAGAAAGGCTTCGGCCTGCACGTAGTCGCCGCGCTGGAGCGCCAGCGAGCCCATGACGTAGTTCGCCAACGGCGCCTTGGCGTTGCGCCGCAGCGCGCTGATCGCCTGCCTCTCGGCGTCCTCGGTGTCGTTCATCGCGATGTCGAGGCCGAGGATGGTGTCTGTGGTGTTGGCGGCGTCGGCCGCTGACGGGTTGCTGCTGGCGGCGGCGGCCAATGCGTCCCTGGCCTCCCTGCGCCGGTCTTCGCCCTTGCGCATGAGGATCAGCGCGCGGACGGTCTGCACGTAGTAGTCTGCCGGGTTGGTGGCCTGCTTGTCCATGGCGGGCAGGACGACGTCCTCGAGTTCCTTCAGCAGGGCGGTGCGCAGCTTCGCGTCCTTGGCGGCGTCGTGTTGCTGCGCGATGATGTTTGCGAGGAAGTTCCAGTTGCGCAGGTCTGCCGGGTTGGCGTCGGTGGCCTTGCGCAGGTAGTCCTTTGCGGTATCCAGGTCGCCCTTCATGGCGGCGAGCATTGCGCGGTCGGAATCTGCGCGCGGATCGTCGCCGGCGGCGGCGTTGGCCTTTTCGAGGAACTCTATTGCCTTGGCCGTGTCGCCTTCCATCAAGGCCAGGCGCATCATGCCCATGAGAGCGTCGTGGTTCGCCGGGTCCTTGGCGAGCACGCCCTCGTAGATGCCGCGGCTGCGCACGATGTCCCTGGAGTCGGCGTAGATCGAGGCCATGGCGTTCAGCATGGCGGCGCGCTTGTCCACATCGACCAGCTCCATGGCGCGCGCGAGGTTTTTGAGGGCTTCGCCGGAGCGGCCGGAGCGTGCGAGGGCGAGGCCGATGGTGGAGAACATCTGCGGATTGCGGACGTAGCCGTAGTATGCGGGCAGCAGGCGCGGGTCGTAGCGGCGGCGCGAATCCGCGACGATCGCCTGTATGCGCCCTTGCAGATGGCGCTGCTTGGCGACGGCGTCCTTGAAGCCCGCCGAGGCGAGGTCGAGCTCGTTGATGAGCGCGCAGACGTTGTCGGAGTCGATTTTGTTGAGTACGAGTTCGTACATCTCGAACGCCTCCGCGACGCGTCCCTTGTCGTGCAAAGCCACGGCGTAGTTGTTGGCGATCAGCCCCATGTGGCGGCGGAGGTTGAGACGCATCCTGTCCATGGGGTTCTTTTCCTCCCACAGCCTGTAGGAACCCCAGCCTTCCGGCGCGTGCAGGACGGGCTCGAACGCCGCCCACTCCTTGGGCCAATCGACCGTGATCGCGGGATCAGCGCCGAAGAACATGAACTCCGGCACGCAGTCGATTTCCGGCGCGAGATCCGGATAGCCCCATATGGCGGCGGACGCCTTGACTTCGCCTGGCGCGGCCTCGAACCAGTGCTGGACGAAAGTGAGGACCCCGAGCGTGTCGAGCCAGATGAGCAGGTCTTCGTTCCTGTCGCCGCCGAGCTTCGCCGCGCGCACCGCGTCGGCGAGGCGCTGGAGATACGCGGAGTCCTTGTCGCGGACGAGGGAGACGAGGTGAAGGGGCTTCTCGCGCCGCTGGGCGGCCAGCAGGAGGTGGTCGTCAAGGGTGCCGTCGGTGACGAGCCATTCGCGCTCGCCCAGTTCGTCCAGCGCCTTTTCGGCTGCGAGGTCGGCGAAGGAGCCGCGCGCGGGATCAAAGGAGAATGCGTTGATGGCCGTGGCGATGATCATCACGATCGCGAAGACGCCGAGCATCGAGAGCGCGACAGGGCGCGAGACTTTCGCGAACAGGCTGAAGCCCCTGGTCTCGGGCAGCACGATGACGGTCCTGGACTTCAGCAGCCAGTATGCCACGAGGTAGCCGGCGGTGAACGCCGCGTATGCGCACGAGAGGACCGGAAGGATGCCGTATCTGGACATCTGCGCGGAAGGCGAAAGCGGCGTGGCGACGGCGATGATCGTGGCGAACGTGAGCGCGGCGTGCGACAGGCACTGCGCGATGTAGCCGTCTTCGCGCATGGAGCGCCTTCCTGCCACGACGGCGACGAGGAAGGGAATCGCGGCGAAGAGCAGCACGAAGAGCCAGCCTTCCGGCTCCACGTAGCCGGCGAGCGACGTCTTGGTCTCGCGCAGCATCCCCACCACGTCGCCGCTGACGCGCGCGGCGCGCACGAAGAACGCGACCAGGAAGACGACGATGAAGGTGGCGACGTTGGTCCAGGGTTTTCCGTGCCCGCCCGTCGCCACCGCCCAGAGCATCACCACGTAGAGCGGGAGGACGGCGAGGAAGAGCGCGGAGTCGCAGAGCCCGGCGGCGCACATCCATCCCGCCGCCACGGGGACGGCCAGCGCGACCTTCCTTGGCAAGAGGTCGTGGGCGTAGATGACGAGCGCGACGAGCATCGCCCAGAACGCCGCGAAGAGCCTGGGCTCGAGGTGGGTGGCCGCCTCGTGGACGGCTGGGGTGAACATGAAGACGACGGCGGCGACCGCGCCGCCGAGGCGCGAGAGGAACGCAACCTGCGCCTTGGAGCGCTCGCTTTCCTTGAAGCACTGGCGGATGAAACGCGCGGTGAGCGCGAAAAGCAGGATCGTGGAAAGCGCGCCGAAGACGGTGGCCGCGGCGTTGCCCGCGCCGAACATCCCCGCAAGCGTCTCCGTCAAGGGGAACGTGCGCTCGCTCGCAGTGTCCAGTCCGCGCCACAGCACCTCCAGGCGGGCGCCGCCGGTCCCGTCTGCGGACGGGAAGGAGTAGCCAGCCTTCGTTGCCAGGAATAGCGCCAGCGCGACCGCGCCAAGAGCCAAGGCGATCATCGCGTCAACCAGTTTGCCGAGGATGTTCTTGCTGTTCATAAGTAGGGATGCTGTGTATGGAGGCCGGGTACGCCGCCCCGGCCTGCGCGTTGGTCAATCTTTCTTCACACCTTTTCGAGCGCCTGCGCGAGGTCGGCGATCAGGTCGTCGGGATCCTCGAGGCCCACGGAGAAGCGAATGAGGTCCGGCGGGATGCCGGCGGCGAGCAGCTGTTCGTCGGTGAGCTGGCGGTGAGTGTGCGAAGCCGGGTGCAGGACGCAGCTCCAGGCGTCTGCCACGTGCGTGACGATGCCGATCGTCTTGAGAGAGTCCATGAAGCGGATGGATACGTCGCGCCCGCCCTTGATGCCGAACGTCATCACGCCGCACGGGCTTTCGCCGTCGAACTGCCGCTTGACGAGGTCGTGGTATTTGGAATCTTCGAGGCCGGCGAAGTTCACCCACGCCACCTTCTCCTGCGTCTTGAGCCACTTGGCGATCTTCAGGGCGGACTCCGCGTGGCGGCGGATGCGCAGGTGCAGCGACTCCAGTCCGAGGTTCAGGAGGAAGGCGTTGAATGGCGAAGGTATCGAGCCGAAGTCTCGCATGAGGTGTGCGGTCGCCTTCACGATGTAGGCCATTTTGCCAAACTGCTTCGCGTAGGAAAGCCCGTGGTAGGATTCGTCCGGCTCGACGAGGCCCGGGAAGCGCTCCGGGTATTTCGTCCAGTCGAAGTTGCCGGAATCGACGATGCATCCGCCGACCTGCGAAGAGTGGCCGTCCATGTACTTCGTGGTGGCGTGGGTGACGATGTCGGCGCCGAACTCGAACGGGCGGCAGAGGATCGGCGTAGGGAAGGTGTTATCGACGATGAGCGGCACGCCGAACTCGTGGGCGAGGCGGGCGAACTTGCCGATGTCGAGGACGCAGCCGGAAGGATTGGAGACGGTCTCGCCGAAGACGCACTTGGTGTTGGGCCTGAAGGCCGCCCTGATCGTCTCGTCGTCGGCGTCGGGATCCACGAAGGTGAAGTCGATGCCGAGCTTCTTCATGCTTACGGCGAAGAGGTTGAAGGTGCCGCCGTAGATCTGCGCCGACGAGACGACGTGGT
>CAMOIK010000101.1 GCA_946615875.1 uncultured Verrucomicrobiota bacterium
GCAACTACATCGTGAACTGGTGCCCGCGCTGCGGCACCGCGCTCGCCAACGACGAAGTGGAGCACGAGGCGAGCCATTCGCACCTGTGGTATGTGCGCTACCCGGTGGTCGGCAGCGAGAAGGGCGTCGCCGGCGAACCCTTCAAGGACTACGTGATGGTGGCGACGACGCGCCCGGAGACGCTGCCTGGCGACACGGCCGTCGCCGTCAATCCCAAGGACGAGAGATATGCGCACCTGGTGGGCAAGACCGTGGTCCTGCCTCTCACCGGGCGTGAAATCCCCGTCGTCAGCGACGATTACGTGGAGAAGGAGTTCGGCACAGGCATCGTGAAGATCACGCCGGCCCACGACCCCAACGACTTCCTCGTAGGCAAGCGCCACGGCCTCGCTGAAATCAATATCATGAACGGCGACGGCACCATGAACGAGCTGGCTGGCGCCAAGTACGTCGGCATGGACCGCTTCAAATGCCGCGAGGCGATAGTGGCCGACCTGGAGGCTGGCGGTTTCCTCGACCGCATAGAGGATTACGACAACCAGGTCGGGCACTGCTACCGCTGCCACGAAGTCGTGGAATCGCGCCTCTCCAAGCAGTGGTTCGTCAAGATGAAGCCGCTGGCGGAGCCCGCCATCGAGGCCGTCAGGAACGGATCGGTGCGCTTCGTGCCCGAGCGCTGGTCGAAGATATACTTCAATTGGATGGAGAACATCCAGGACTGGTGCATCTCGCGCCAGCTCTGGTGGGGGCACCGCATACCTGCGTACTATTTCGGCGAAGACGGCATTGTCGTGGCCGAGACGCCGGAGGAGGCGCTCGCAAAGGCCAGGGCCATAGATCCTGCCGTGACGGCGGCGGACCTGCGGCAGGACGAGGACGTGCTCGATACGTGGTTTTCGTCGTGGCTCTGGCCGTTCTCCACGCTTGGCTGGCCGGAGAAGACCGCAGACCTGGACTACTACTATCCCACGACCGACCTCGTGACGGCGCAGGATATCATCTTCTTCTGGGTGGCGCGCATGATGATGGCCGGCATACATTTCATGGGCGTTCCGCCGTTCAAGAACATCGTGATCCACGGAATCGTGCGCGCCGCCGACGGCTCGAAGATGTCGAAGTCGAAGGGCAATTCGCTCGACCCGCTGGAGCTGATCGACCAGTATTCCGCCGACGCGCTGCGCTTCTCCATCGCGCTCATCACGTCGCTGGAGTGCGACACCAAGGTCAATAAGGAGAAGTTCGAGATCGGGCGGAATTTCTGCACGAAGATATGGAACGCCGCGCGCTTCATGGAGATGCAGATGCAGGGGGGCGAGGGCGCAGCCCCCGTCCTTTGCGACCTTACAAGCGACGAGAAGCACATCCTCTGGGCGACGGATCTCGCGTGCGCCAAGGTCAACGGGCTGCTCGCGCAGTATCGCATCCAGGACGGCGCGCTCGCAGTCTATGACTTCTTCTGGACGCAGATCTGCGACTGGTACGTGGAATACGTGAAGGACGCGCCCGACAAGGCGCGTGCCGTCGCCATCCTGCGCGACGTGTTCTGGAAGGCGCTTCGCCTGCTGCATCCCTACATGCCGTTCGTCACCGAGGAGGTGGCGCACCAGCTCGGCTACCTCAAGGAAGACGAGACCATCATGCTCGCGCCGTTCCCCAAGGGCTGCACGGACGCGGAGAAGGCGCAGTGGGGGCTTTCCGCCGAGGTTTACGATTTCGTGAACGCCAAGCGCGAGGCCATAACCGCCCTTCGAGCCCTTCGCGCAGAGTACAAGGTGGCGCCGTCTGCATGGGTCAAGGTGACGCTCGCCACGGACGACGAGCGCGCCAGGGCCGAGGTGGACAGCCTCAAGCGCTCCATGCGGGCGGAGGTCGTCGATTTCGCTCCTGCCGGCAGCGACTTGGCGATGCCCTCCAAGATAACGGCGTTCGGAACCGTGTTCCTTTCCTTGGAAGGGCTTGTGGACAAGGCGGCTGAGGCCAAGCGGATTTCCGGGGAGATCGCCAAGGTGACCGGCTTCATAAAGGGAGCGGAGGCGAAGCTCGCCAACCGCAACTTCGTCGAGCACGCGCCGGAGGCTGTCGTGGCCGAAGCTCGCCGCAAACTCGCGGAGAACCGCGAGCGGCTGGCCCAGCTCGAAAAGCTCTCCACGCTCTTCGCGTAAGCGCCGTGCGGCTGGCGAGGTTTCGCGACCGGCAGAGTGGAGGATACAAGATGTATTACATCAACAAGGCTGTCGCCTGGGTCGCGAGTCCGCTCGGCATGGCGTTCATCGGGCTGGCCGCGGCGTGGGTGGCGCATCGCAAGTGGCCGCGCCTGGCGCGATGGCTCGCTGGGCTTTCGGCCGTGATGCTGTGGCTGATGGGGTGCGGCGTGACGACGCGGCTCGTCGGTCTAGGGCTGGAGAGCGAGTGGTCTCGGGCGGGCGCGATGCACGGCTCGATAGACGGTCTGCCAGACGCCGAGGCGATAGTGGTGCTTGGCGGTGGAGTTGGTGCGCACGAGGAGTGCCGCGCCCCGGAACTCTTATCCGGCGCAGACCGCCTTTGGCAGGGGGCGAGACTCTACGCCGCAAAGAAGAGGAACGTGCCCGGTCTGCGCGTGTTCTGCACTGGCGGCGGCTGTGAACACACCGCAGTTCCGTTTCTGGAGGCGCTGGGCGTGCCCCGCGAGGCGATATGGTTCAGCGAGCAGCCACGCAACACGGAGGAGGAGGCGCGCCTTCTCAAGGCTGAGATGGCCGGGAACAGCCCGCGCATTCTCCTGGTCACAAGCGCCTGGCACATGGCGCGGGCGAGAATGCTTTTCAGGCGTGCTGGCTTCGACGTGATCCCCGCGCCGACCGACTTCGAGATGAACTGCGCCGCGGAGCGTCCCCTGGCGTTGGCTGACTTCTTCCCATGCGCAGACGCGCTTCTGCGAAACTCCGCCGCCGTCAAGGAGTGGGTCGGCCTCATGGGTTGTTCGCTGCTGAGGCGGTAGGCCGGCTTCCGGACGCGCCGGACCGCTTTCAGGGTTGCTGCTTCTTGGCTTCGGCTGCCTTCTGTTTCTCGGCCTGTTTGCGCTCGTAGTATTCCGAGCAGGTTTCCTTGGTCGCGCCTTCGCGCTCGAACTTGTTGTTGCCCTTAAGCGAGAGGTGTCGCTGGCAGAAGTCGTGGGTGGTGAGGTCGCCCATCGTTGGTTCGCTCGCGTTGTCTCGAGCGGTCTCCGACCATTCCTCCAGCACGGAGCCAGGGCACTTGGACATTGCGCACGAATGCTCCAGGCAGAATTTGCCCTTGTATAGCCTCTCCTTGTCGCAGGCAAGCAACTTCAGCGCCTCCTCGGAGTCCTTGTTGCGGAAGAGGGCGTAGGCGCGGTCGTTGTTGAGGCGCGGCGCGAACCTGCCGCAGGCGTGCTTGGGACAGTGATACCACACCAGTTTCGTGGGAAGCGTCCCTTCATTGCCTGCGAAGCGTTTCATCTGGCCGAGCGTCCAGGTGGGAAGTCCGCCGATCTTGACGCCGGCGTTGCACCCCGCCGTGTGGCAGGTATGGCGCTCGCAGAACTGCGATTTCTCCTGCGCCGGTTCCTTGCACGTCGGCATCTTGCACATGGCCGCGTTTGCGACCGTCGCCGCGAAGAGTATTCCCGCCATTGCCGCTTTCTTCATGATAGTTCTCCTGTTTTGCCCGCTTTTTGAAGACATTGTTTGTGGAAGAGACGCCTTCCGGCGCATATTATACCATATTCCCGTGCTTTGCGCCGCAGTGGGGCGTGAAAAACTCGTCGCAGAGCGGCTATGCGTGAAGGCGCCCCCCACGTGAGCAATGGCGGACGCGCGGCGCGGTCAGAAACCATGCCCGGCGAGCCGGACCAACATGCCTCCGCCACGGGCAAGGTGCAAGTCGAACGACTTCCCGGCAGGCGACCACTCGCCTGTTTCGGGGTCGAAGACTTCCGCCGGGGACGGCGCATCGGCATGGACGACGCGGGCCTTTCCGTAATCGCAGTTGACCACCATCAGATACGTCTGTCCGGCCTCGTCCTCGAAGCGTGTCACGAGGGTCGTGTCGATATGGCGCGCATTGTCCGCGATCTCCGTCTGGGGCGTCTGCGGCGAAATCCTCAAAATGGCGCGGTCGCAATAAGGCGTCGTCCCTGGAGCATGGACGCCTTGCATGAACGCCCCCTTGAAAGAAAGCCGGCTCAGGATCCGGGAGAACGCGATGAACTCGCGGTTGATCTTCTTGACCTCCTCGTATTTCTCCCCGACTGTTCCGTCCGGCGCGGCGATCGTCCCGTCGTGGTCCGCTCTGCAATAGACGTACCAGTAGAGACCGCTTGCGCCGTAGGCCGCCGTCGTATGCGCCAGATAGCGCATCTCGTCGGTGGTCGGTATGCGCGGCGAGCGCGGAGAGGCGAGGCTGCCCGGCACCCACGTGCAGGCCTGGAGCCCGTTCCAGAACGGCACTCTGCGCGCCGCCGCGTTCTGGCGCACGATCGCAAGATTGAGGAAGTAGTGCCGCGTGTCGCCTTCCGTCCGCATCTGGTAGTGGTCGTATGTCAGGAAAGACGGCTGGTAGATGTCGCAGAAAAGCCGGACGTGCTCCGCATAGGCCGCGGCCTTGTCGTATCCAAAACCAAGTCTCTGCGGTTCGTCGGCTTTGCCGCCGACGCCCAGCTGCCTGTTGCTCGCGTACATTGGCAGGAGATTGTGCCAGCACGGATGCGCGGGATCGAGCGCGCCGACGAAATCCTTCACACGCGCCAGCGCGGCGAACATTTCCGCAGGCGCCTCGTCGTAGTGCTCGTAAACGTAGAGCGCGGGATGGCCCTTGACGCGGTTTACGCGCTCGGCCAGCGCGGCCTTGCCGTCCGCATCGTCCAGATCGATCTTCGCCCACTCTGTCGCCGGGTCCAAGGCGTAGATGGCCCGCAGCCCGTATTTCGCCGCGACATCCAGCTCTTCCGGCGAGTTCGCCCACACGGTGTTGAAGCCGCCCTCCTTCAACTGCCTGGCCCAGAAGTCCGTAAGCGGCTCGTTCTGTCCCGGGCAGCCCGGTCCGAACCAGTATGTAGTGACGGGTTCGCCTGGCTCCCACGGTTTCGGTCGTTCGGCGCGCGGCGGCTCCACGCTGTTCGCGGACGGCACGAAGCATCCGCGCGTCTCGTCGCGTCCCTGCACCGCGACGCGCCCGCCGCCCTCGGCCAGCGCGTGCATCTCCGGCTCCTTCCAGTTGCGGGCGAACAGCAGCGCGAGCTGGAGATCGTCGAAACCCGCGAGCATCGTCAGGTCGCCCATGGAATCGCCGGCGGCGAGCACCGGCTGGGCGCCATGGTGGCGCGGGGCGATGTGTTCGCGGATGAACTCCGGCTTGCGCCCGGACCGCACGCCGCCATCCTTCGCCACGGGAACGTATCGCCCTGAAGCATCCTGCCGCAAGTCCGCGCCGAAGACGTTCTCTTCCGGCACGCAGAGCCCGAATTCCGGCGACGTCATCGCGGCGAGCGCCTCCTGGAAAGAACCGCTCACTATATATATGGAGATGCCGGCCCTGCGCAATTCCGCGAAGAGATCCTTGATTTCTGGCGCGATTGCGAACCCGCGCTTCTCGGTCGGCGCGTTGGAGTCCCTGCGCAGGCCTGCGCCAGAAGCGATCGCCTGCAGCGCGGCGGTCTTCGCGAGGCTGCGCAGTTCCGCCGGCGTGTAGCCGGTGAAGACTCTCGTGCGCCAGCCGCACGCGGCGCTTTCGCCGGCCTCGTCGCCGAGGCGGCGGTATAGCGCCCAGTAGCGGCGTATGAACCCGCGCCACTCTTCACGGGCGGTGAGATCGGAGCCGGAAAGAGGGCGCAGCTTCTCGGCAATGTCGGCGAGCGCCTCCGCCTCCTGCCGGAAAGCGGGCGCGACGCCGCCAGCAAGCAGTTCGCGCCAGTCGTCGGCCTTGAAGTCGAGGCGTTCCAGTATGCGCCATATGCAGACGTAGGACAGGTCGCCTATCGCCGTGGTGTAGTCGAAGTCGAACACCGCGTACGCATCCGGGTTGCCGCGGTTGCGTTCGATGAGCGCGTCAAGGCGTTCGCGGACCGACGGCTCCCAGCCGCCAGGCTGCAGCGCCGCGGACGAAACCGCCGCCCACAGCGCGCAGAGGATGGTGGACAAGACGAGCCTTCTCATGCGGATATCGCCTCGATGCGTCAGCGCAGGATGATCAGCAAGCCGAGATTGTCGAACCCGACCTGCGCCTCGGCGGGCTTGCCTTTCACGGCTTCCCCGAACACTTCATACACCGGCACGACGGAAACAGTGCGGACGCGCGGCTTCGCCTTGGTCCATTCTATCGTCAGCGTGTCGCCCGTCACTCCGTCGATCTTCGCGCCGTCCATGCGCCACTCGTAGCTCTTCGCGCTCGGCGCAAAGCACGTGAGCGTGCCGGAACCATCGACTTTTATCTGCGTATCCTGCGGCAAGGAGACGAACGACGCCGCGCTCTTCGACCCCTTTCCGCTCACCTTCCCGCCAGCGAGAGGGTAGAACTTGTCGTTCGCGAGGTCGTAAAGGCCGGTGACGTTGTTCGTCACGCACGGCACAAAGTCGCGCACAAGCGTCTTCGCGTCATCGACATACTCCCATATCTTGAGCCCGTAAAGCCGCATGCAGGCGTTCTTTCTGCCAATGATCAAATTCCTCGCGGCGCCGTCGGTTCTGATGCGTGTGCCGGTCATGTCCGCAGTGAAAAGACTTTGATCTCCGCAGTTGAAAGCAACTTTCCCGTTATGGCTGTCAAAAGTGTATTGCCGACGATCGTTGGAAACCTCCAGCCTGCTGTCCGCATTAGACGGCAAACCGGATGCCGGATAGTCGCAGTATGCCCAATAGAGGGATCGACCAGAGCTGGTAACTGCAGCCGCTAGGAAGACGTAGGTGCCTGAGTCTTGGTTCAGCAACTCGTACCTGTTGGCGGTGCCGGAGGCCAGTTTGTAAGTATCGTAAAGCGAGAAGTCCGCCTCTATGCACGACCGAGGAGTCACTTTGTATCCCGTGTCCAGACCACTTCCAGTGCCGGGGAATTCGAGATACGCCTCGTCCGACCCGTCCGTGCAGGCGATAGTGCCGCCGGCATTTACGACGGCACTTTGCGTATCGGTGTTCCCGCTGTCGGTCTTCGGATAGAGCGTGGCGCCGTCGATGGCATTGACCAGGCACGGGACGCCGTTCGTGACGGTCGGCACGTAATCGCGGACAAGGACGCCATTCTCGTAGAGCTTCAATCCGTAGATGCGCACAGGCATGTACCGATCTAAGTTGCTGCGATTGCCAATCAGTATCTTGGTGTTGCCGGTGGCAGTCAGCGCGACGGCACCCTTCTGCACGGCGTTGGTGAAGTCTGCCGTGGCAAAGGATACCGTGCCGGCATCCATCGCCACGGTGCGTCTGATGCCGTATGCCGTCTCGGTGCGCATAAGGCCTACCTCGCCGACGCCATCGTCGTCGGTGTAACGCTGCGTGCCAGCCATGGTATAGGCATAGTGGCTGTTGATCGCCCAGACTTCCATTTTGCTCGAACCATACGCCGAAAACAGGAACGGAGCGACGGTGACATTCGTCAGAAGCGCGTAATCCAGCTCTATGCGCGTCGTCGGATTGAACGGGTATGCCAGTTCAAGATAGTGGCTTTTCCCTGCTTCGCGGGTATTGACGGTGTTGAGCAAGTCGATGTGCGGGTCGTCCTTCTCGAGAATGTCGCCGCCGTATTTCACCTTGGACACGTCAATGCCGGTGACGAACGTGTTGTTGAGCACGTCCCGCAGACCCGGTATTCCGCTCGCAAGGCATGGCACGAAGCACTTCACCAGCGT
>CAMOIK010000102.1 GCA_946615875.1 uncultured Verrucomicrobiota bacterium
GCCAATCGCGGCTCGATTGCGGGGCCTCAATGGCAGAAAACGCGTCGTTGCACTTGCCAAGCGAAAGCAAATGCCGAAGCACTGGAAAATATTCCAGCCCCCATTGACAACCAACCGCCCTTTTGCTACAATACCCCGCGTTTTTTGCCGAGCAATGGACGGCTTCTGGAAAGGACGCGAACACGAGGCGTCGGCGACATCAGGGGTTGTAGCTCAACTGGACAGAGCGACGGTTTCCTAAACCGTAGGTTCCGGGTTCGATTCCCGGCAGCCCCACCATCGTCAAGGGTTGGCCAGGAGCATCGGAAGTGCAGGCTTGACTATGAAGAACACGGAAACACACGGCTGCGGCCTTTGGTTTGGCGACTATTGGCGCTTTGCGTTTACATGACGCATGGCGGGCATGCTCATTCCGTAAAGCCGACAAGGAAACCCGGAAGCAAGCGACCCCCGCCCAATGGCGAGGGTCGCGCCTTTTAGATTGGATGACATAAAGAAAACGACATATGAAGACAGTTGGAAATGCACGCAAATACGGCGACGACGTCGATACCGACGTCATAATCCCCGCAAGGCACCTGAACACGTCGGACCCGAAGGAGCTGGCCGCGCACTGCCTGGAAGACCTGGACGCGGACTTCGCCGCGACGGTCAAGCCAGGCGACATCCTCGTGGCAGGCAGGAATTTCGGATGCGGCTCGTCGCGCGAACACGCGCCGCTGGCCATAAAGTCGTGCGGCGTAGCCTGCGTGATCGCCGCGTCGTTCGCGAGGATATTCTACCGCAACGCCCTCAACATCGCCCTTCCCATCCTGGAATGCCCGGCGGCGGCCCAGGGAATCGAAACCGGGCATCGCGTCTCGGTCGATTTCGACACGGGCGAAATCGTCAATGAGACGACCGGCGGGCGCTTCCACGCAGAGCCGTTCCCTCCGTTCATGCAGGAGCTGATCGCCGCCGGCGGACTGGCGGCATACATGCGGAACACGGAGAAGCGCGAGCAGGAGGCGCGGCGATGAAAAAGAAGATCGCGGTGTTCGCGGGCGACGGCATAGGACCTGAAATCGTGGCCGAAGCGCTCAAGGTGCTGAGGGCCGTGGGCGACTTCGAGTTCGACGAGCGCAAGGTCGGCGGCGCGGCCTTCGACGAATACGGCGACTGCCTGCCGGACGAGGCGCTGGCGGCGGCGAAGAAGGCCGACGCCGTGCTCCTCGGCGCGGTAGGCGGCCCCAAGTGGGACTCTCTGCCGGCCGAGCGGCGCCCGGAGAAGCGCACACTATTGACGCTCCGCTCGGAACTGGGGCTTTTCGCCAATCTCCGCCCCGCAAAGGTCTGGGAAGCGCTGAGGAGCGCCAGCCCCCTGAAAGACGAAATCGTCGGCGGAGGGCTGGACATCCTCATCGTGCGGGAGCTCACCGGCGGAATATACTTCGGCCGCCACGAGACGGCCGAGGACGGTTCCTCGGCCTGCGACGACATGCCATACTCCGTGCGCGAAGTGGAGCGCATCGCCCGCGTGGCGTTCGAGGCGGCGAGAGGGCGCGGCGGACGGGTGACAAGCGTGGACAAGGCGAACGTGCTGGCCACGAGCCGCCTCTGGCGCAAGACCGTCGGCGAGGTCCGCGACGCGGAGTATCCCGACGTGGCGCTGGAGCATATGCTCGTGGACAACGCGGCAATGCAGCTTGTGCGCGCGCCGGGCCGTTTCGACGTCATCCTGACCGAGAACATGTTCGGCGACATCCTCTCCGACGAAGCATCGCAGATCACCGGCTCCATAGGCATGCTGCCCAGCGCCTCGCTGCGCGAGGACGGCTTCGGCCTCTACGAGCCCATCCACGGCTCCGCGCCGGACATCGCCGGACAAGGGCTGGCCAACCCGGTCGCCACCATACTTTCCGCCGCGATGATGCTGCGCCTCTCCCTGCGCATGGAGCGGGAGGCGGACGCGATCGAACGCGCCGTCGCCGACGCGCTCGCCGACGGCGCTCGCACCCGCGACCTGGGCGGCGAGATGGCGACATCCGAGATGGGCGACGCCATACTGGCGCGCCTGTAAACCGATTTCAAGAGACGACAAGCAATACAAAGCCATGATAATAGTAATAAAACACGGCGCCGACAAGGCGCAGGTAGAGAACCTCAAGGGGCTTCTCAAGTCTAAGAACATCGAGCCGCACGTATCGCAAGGCTCGCTCCAGACGGTCATCGGATGCGTCGGCGACGTGGCGCAGATCGACCCTGGCCTGATCGAGGCGCTGGACGTCGTGGAGTCGGTCCAGCGCATCCAGGAGCCTTACAAGGCGGCGAACCGCAAGTTCCACCCGGACGACACGGTCGTATGCGCGGGCGAAGCGAAAATCGGCGGCGGCCACTTCGGCGTGATTGCCGGTCCGTGCTCCGTGGAGAGCGAGGCGCAGATCGTCGAAGTGGCGCGGGCCGTCAAGGCGGCCGGCGCGGACATGCTGCGCGGCGGCGCGTTCAAGCCGCGCACGTCGCCCTACTCCTTCCAGGGACTGGGCAAGCTCGGCCTCGACTTCCTGCTGACGGCGAAGAAGGAGACCGGCCTGCCGATCGTCACGGAACTGATGGACTTCAAGGACATCGAGCTGTTCAACGACGTGGACGTGATACAGATCGGCGCGAGGAACATGCAGAACTTCAACCTCCTCAAGGAGGTCGGGGCCTACACCGACAAGCCGATACTGCTGAAGCGCGGAATGTCCGCCACCCTGCAGGAACTGCTGATGAGCGCGGAATACGTGATGGCGTCCGGCAACCCCAACGTCATACTCTGCGAGCGCGGCATCCGCACGTTCGAGACGGCGATGCGCAACACCCTCGACCTCGGCGTCGTGCCCGTGCTGCGGCGCAGCACGCACCTCCCGATCATCGTGGACCCCTCCCACGCCACAGGCTACTCGTACCTGGTCGATCCGGTGTCCGTGGCGGCGGCGGCCATCGGCGCCGACGGCCTGATCATCGAGGTCCACAACGATCCGCAGAGGGCGAAGTGCGACGGCGCGCAATCGCAGACGCCGGCGATGTTCGCCGCCACCATGGCCAGGATACGCAAGACAAGGGCCGCGCTGTCATGAACGTCGCCATCGCCGGACTGGGGCTCATCGGCGGCTCCTTCCTCGAGGCGTCGAAGCGCGCCGGCCACACCGCCACGGGCTTCCACCACGACGACGAGGCCGACTTCTCGTCCGCGGACATAATCATCGTGGCGATGCCGCCGCTGGCCATCGAGCCATGGATACGCGCACACTCGCGCACCTTCAAGGACGGCGCGGCCGTCGTGGACGTGTGCGGCGTGAAAAGGCCGCTGTTCGAGGCGTTCCGCAACGACTACGCCACCCGCAAATGGCACTTCGTGGGCGGCCATCCGATGGCCGGCAAAGAGGTTGGCGGCTTCGCGAACGCCACGCCGGACCTGTTCGATGGCGCGTCCATGATACTCACCCCCCACCCGTTCACGGGGCGCGCCCCGCTGGACACGCTGGAGGAGTATTTCCGCTCTGTAGGCTTCGCGAAGATCGTAATCACCTCGCCCGAACACCACGACGAGATGATCGCCTTCACGTCGCAGCTCTGCCACGCGATCTCGTCGGCGTACATCCGCGAACCGCTCGCGGCGGAGCACGACGGCTATTCGGCAGGATCGTTCCGGGACATGGCGAGGGTCGGCGCGCCGGACCCGGACGTGTGGACGGAGCTCTTCATGCTCAACCGCGACAACCTCGCCGCCGTGCTGGTCCGCTACATCGAGCGGCTCGAGAATCTGCGGGAAGCCCTTTCGGCCGGCGACGCCAAGCGCATCCACGCGACCCTGGAGGAAGGCGTGGCGAGCAAGGCCAGGCTGCGGCGGCGGGCCGAAGCCGCCGCCGGAGCCGAGGGCTAGTATTTCGTCAGCAGGTCGAGGAGCCTGCGGTCGAGCTTGTGCCCCCTGAAGTCCTCGTATTCGACGTCGTCGCGCTCGGAGTCGAGGATGCCGAAGCCGCCGTAGAGGCCCCACAGGGCCCAGCCGCAGTTCAGTTCGCGCCAAAGGCGCAGCTGGTCTTCGATCAGCGCGAGGGCGACGGGGTGCGGCGTCTTGCGCCACACTCCGAACTCTCCGACGTACGCGAAAGTTCCGCGGCCGATGGCGTCGCGCCAGCCCTTAGAGTCGAAGATGTCGGCGATGAGCCACTCGCGGGGCGCGGTGCCGTCCACAGGCCAGCGGGGCTTCTCGCTCACGCTTTTCGGGTTGTTCCACGGCGTCTGGTGGTGCGTGACGAAGAACGGATCGTAGCAGTGCCAGCCGAAGCCGAGGCTCTTTTCGCCGCACAGCGAAGCCGGGGCGATGCGACCGTAGCCAAGGCCGTCGGCCAGCACGAACCTTTCCGGGTCTTCGGCGCGTATGGCGGCGACCAGGGCGCGCGCGACCGGCGCGTATTTCTCCTCGTCCATGTAGCCCGGCTCGTTGAACAGGTTGAAGGAAAGCTCCTCGTTCGGCACTCCCTTGTAGCGGCGTGCGAGCGTCGCCCAGTGGAGGCAGGCGACGCGCAGCGTCTCGGCGTCGTCGAATATGCTCGTGGGCTCCTTGGGCACGCCCGACGTGTAGCCGGGGATGCGGTGCAGGCACAGCTGCACGTGGATGCCGCGGCTGCGACCCATCTCCACGGCGGCATCGACAAGGCGGAGGCCGTCTTCGTCGAACTGCGTCCAGTTCGCCCGGTCCCTGCCCTTTATCCAATACCTGTAGTCGAGCGGGAGGCGGACGAAGTTGAAGCCGAGATCCTTGACGATCTGGAAGTCTTCTTCGCGGAAGCCGCCCTTGGGCGCGTAGTCGATGGAAAGCATGTCGAGGAGATTGAAGCCCCGCCAGCGCTTGGCCGGGCGGCCGTCGCCGGCCGCGTCGCCCAGCTTGACCGCAGGCGTGCGCGGCGTGGCGAGCGTGTCTGCGAGCGAGACGACCCGCAGGCCGGCAAGCGCCTTTCCGGGATCGTCGCCGCCGAACGCGACCGTCCGGGGGCGCCCCGGCAGCAGCGTGAAGCAGTTGTCGGAGAAATCGCCTTTCGCGCCTGGGAAGTCCAGCCACACGAAGAACGCCGGCCTGTCGGTCGAGAGCGTGACCGAACGGCCGGACACCTTCGCTTCGACCTTGGCCTTGGCAAGAGGCGCATCGCGGTAGGCGCCGAAGTGCCAGTCGTTGCGCACGACGCCGCCGGCGGTCTTGAGGGCGATTGCGACAAACCCGTCCGCCGCGGACGAAGAAGGCTCGAACGAGCCGATCGGCGTGGCGGCGGCGGGGGCGAGCGTCACGGCGCCGGAGGTGGAGCTGAGCGGCTTGCACCCGTCGTAGGCCCAGCGCTCCACGGTCAGTTCGGCGTCCACCGGCTCCGTCGTGTCGTTGATGCCGATCACGGTGCCGTCCGGCCTGGCGACCACGGCGACAGGCGCGAAGAATCGTTTCGCGGCGTAGTGAAGCGGTTTCCACTTGCCGCCGTATTCGATGGACGACCAGCTGGACACCGGCCAGTTGTCGTTCAGCTGCCAGTAGAGCGTGCCCATGCAGCGCGGCATCTCGGCGCGCCACGCCTCGACGGCGGTGCCGATGCCCATTGCCTGCTGGAACTGCGAAAGCAGCAGCTCCGACTCGAAATCCCTGGGCGCGCCGAAATAGCGGAGCATCGTCTCGCGTATGCGGCGGTTGCCGCCGTCGTTCTTCTGGTGCCACTCGAAATCCTCGCCCCGCCCGGCGCAGAACGTGGCGGCGACCTCCGGGGACGGAAACGACTGGAAGCCGAACTCTGAGCAGAAACGCGGGCGGTACTTGCGGTATCTGGAGAACGGCCGGTTGTTGTGCCACACGTCCCATTGGTGCATGTCGCCCTTGGTGTCGTCCTTCCAGGCGTTGCCGAAGTCGCCCGGCCCGCAGCACGGCGAACTAGGCCAGTAGGTGCGCATGGGATCGAACCTGGCGACCATCTCGGACTGCATGCGCGAGCGGCTTTCCCACGCCGACAGGTAGAAGCTGCGGTCGGCGCGCGTCTCCTCGAACCAGCGCACGGCGCCTATGCATTCGTTGTCGCCGCACCACATGGCGATGCAGGCGTGGTCTTTGAGGCGGCGCAGCTGGTGGCCCAGCTCGGCGCGTATCTCGTCCAGGAACCAGTCGTCGGCGGGGTATGCGGCGCAGGCGCACATCATGTCGTGCCAGACGAGCAGACCCAGCTCGTCGCACAGGTCGTAGAACACGTCCTTCTCGAATTGTCCGCCGCCCCACAGGCGGATCATGTTCATGTTCGCGGCGGCCGCGCTTTCAAGCAGCTGGCGGTAGCGCCCGGGCGTCTGCCGCGTCTCGAGCGCGTCGCACGGTATCCAGTTCGCGCCCTTGGCGAAGATGCGGCGATTGTTCACCCGGAACACGAGCGAGAGGCCCACGTCGTCCTTTTCGTTCAACACCTCCAGCTTGCGGAGGCCTATGCGGCGCGTCACCTTCTCGCCGTTCACATCGACCGTGTAGGTGTAGAAGCGCTGCTCGCCCTCGCCGTTGGGCCACCAGAGCGGCGGATCGTCGATCTCTATGCGGTTCGTGACGGTCGAGCCATCCGACAGATCGGCGAAAACGTCGAGCGTGCAGTGCGTAAGGTCGGCGTTGAACGACTGCGCGGTGTGGACGTATTCGATGCGCGGCGCGTCAGAGGCGACAAGGCTGACCGTGCCGCACAGCCCGATCGTCTCCACCTCCGGCCCCCAGTCCCAGCCGCCGTGGCAGGCGTTCTTGCGGATAAGCGCCTGGTTCTTCGCCCACGGCACGTTGGACATCGGGTATGCGCGCCCCGCCTTCTCGCGCCTCTCGTCCGCCACCTCCAGGGGGGACCGAAAAGCGGCCTCGATTTCGTTCTCGCCTTCCTTGAGCAGAGACTTGACGTCGAACGTGTAGCGCTGGAAGCGGTCTGTGGTCGTCCCCGCCACGCGCCCATTCACCTTGACGGTGCAGAACGCGTCGCAGTCCTCCAGCCGCAGGACGATCTCCCTGCGGGCGAGAAACGCGGCGTCCACGTCGAACGTGCGGCGGAACGTCCATCCTCGCCGCGCCACCCACAACTGGTTCGTCTCGTTGGCGCCGCGGTAGATGTCGTCGATCACCCCTGCGGCGAGCAACGCATCATGGACGCCGCCAGGCACGACGGCGTCCACCTCGTGCCCACAGCCGTCACCGACCCGCCAGGTCCCGGCGAGATCGAGCGTCATTGGCCCGGCCGCCGCCGCACACGCCACCGACATCGCCACAACGAATACCGTCTTTCTGTCCATATTCTCTCCATTCTCTCCTGATTTCCATTGACGCCGCACATTATACCATATTTGAGCTGGTAGAGGGTAGTGGGTAGAGAGTAGTTGGTAGATGGTAGTTGGTGGAGGGTGGGCAAAAAAAATTATTGCGCATATTTGCGACGGAAGCGCGATTTATGGCACAATTTGTGGCGCCGTCACGGCTCTGCGTGAGTTTGCCGCTCCGGGCGCGGGAGAACACTTTCGAACGGTCCGACGAGTCCGCCGGGAGCAGGAGAGCATTTTCGAACGGTTCGAAAGGGCCCAATGAGATTCGTTGGAGGTTTTCGAACGGTCCAACGGCTATGTGGTGCGGCGAAAGATGGCCTGACGAGCGGCCTACCCTGGAGTTTACCCATTTTTTGAGCGTGGGAATGCGCCGCACCCGCATGGATAAAGGCTAAAGTGCGTTCCGGGATGTGGTTTTCGGCGTTT
>CAMOIK010000103.1 GCA_946615875.1 uncultured Verrucomicrobiota bacterium
CCCCAAAAATTTTTTCCGTTCCCTGTGGCGCGTCGCGGCGGGATGTGGTATAATATGGGCATGATTTGGAGTAGAAGTATAGTCGTGGCGTCGTCGGCGATGCTGTGCGCCGCCGCATTGCATGGCGCGTCCACCTCGGTGAGTTCGCCGTCTTCGACGACGCGATGGGCCACCGACGCCTATCCCGGCTTCGACCGCGAAGACCGGATCCTGCCGACGAGCAAGAAAACGCCTCGCTGGTTCTCGTGGTTCACAGGTCCGGCCAAGGATGACGCGGCCGGCCAGATGGCGTACGCGGAGCAGTGCGAGGCGGAGGGCTCGTGGACAAAGGCGCGGAAGGAATACGACGCGCTCGTGCGCGAATGGCCGTCGTCTCCCGAGGCGCCGGTCGCGCAGGAGCGGCTGGCCGACATCTGCTTCCGGCGCGAGCTCGACTACGAGCAGGCATTCGAGGAATACAAGTATCTGCTGGACTTCTATTCGTCGCAGTGCGACTACGACTCCGTCGCCCGCCGTCTCTGGGAGGTGGCAAAGATGATGGAGGAGGAGGGCAGGACGATCGTCTTCTTCCGCTTCGCGAACACCGTCGATGTGCGAAGGGCGTTCGAGGCGGTGGTCCGCCGCGCGCCGGGCGCGGACTTCACGCCGGACGCGATGCTGCGCGTGGCCAAGCTCCGCGAGGACGACGACGAGCACGACCTCGCCGTGCAGGTTTACGAGACGCTGCGCAACCTGCATCCGCTCGCGCCGGAGGCGCGCCTCGCCCTGTATCGCGAAGGCCAGGCGCGGATGCACGTGCTGCGCGTCCACGAATACAACCGCCAGCGCTGCAAGGACACCGTGGAGTTCCTGCGCATGGCCCTGGCCTCCAATCCCGGCGGCGCCGAAAAGAGGGATTTCGCCGCCTGGCTCGAAGAGGCGGTCGGACGGCTGGAAGACGACGCGTTCACGGCGGCAAAATTCTACGACTCGCGCACGCGGACGCGCCGCAGCGCCATCAACGCATACGAGCGCTTCCTGCGCGACTACCCCGCCAGCCGCCATGCTGACGCGGTGCGCGCCAGGCTCGCTGAACTCGAATCGGAGGCATCGGGGAAATGAAGCACGGCATTGCAATCGCCGCGTTCGCCGCAGCCGTCTGCTGCGGGTGCGCCAACTACTCGTGGAAGCCCGCCGTGCCGCAGGACATGCGCACGGTCTCGGTGCCGACGTTCCGCAACGAGTCGGGCGTGACCGGGCTGGGCAGCGCCATCACCACGCAGACCCTGCGGGAGTTCCAGCGCGAAGGCACCTACGCGATACGGCCCGTCGGAGAAAGCGCCATCGAGGTGCAGGGAATCGTGCGCGAGTCGGACAGCCGCTCGGTCGCCTACGCCCGCAAGACGGGCGAGCGCAACCGCGAGCATCGTCTGCACGCCACGGCGATCGTGAGTTTCATCGACAAGAAGTCGGGCAGGGTGCTGGTCGACAACCGCAAATACACCGCCACGGCCTCGTTCCTCGCCGGCGACGACATCCTCACGGGAGAACGCGACGCCGCAGGGCGCTTGGCCGAGGATTTCGCACGCCAGATCGTCGATGACGCGCTTTCGCTGAATGTCGAATGTGATTTGCGCCAGGCGGCCGGCGCCGCGCAGGAAACCGCACCCGCTCCTCAAACACCTTGAATCCACAAACCAAGCCATGAACGAAGTCCACGCAGTAATTGAACTGAAGATCACCCCGCAGCGCGATTGCGGCTTCGGCAGGATCGCCGAGCGCGTCGCGAAGTTCGAGCAGGTAGAGGCCTGCTTCCTGATGTCGGGGGGCTACGACCTCCTGGTGTTCGTAAAGGGAGAGAGCCTTCAGGACGTCGCGCATTTCGTGGCGGCGGATATATCGACGATCGACGGAGTGCTCTCCACGGCGACGCACTTCATGCTGAAGACCTACAAGGCGAAGGGCGTGCTGGAGGCGCTGGGCGGCGACGCCCGTTTGGCCGTCACACCGTAGCGCAATCCCGTCCGCCCTCCCTCAAATCTTTCATACCTCTAAAACCTTTCTTAAGGAACGCAACAATGGCAGTGGATCTCGCACAGAAGGCACAGAACTTCACCAATCGCGGGCGGCAGGCGCTGGAGTCAGGGCACTTCGAGCTGGCGATGGATATGTTGATGGAGGCGGTTTCGGCCGCTCCCGACGTCCTTGAGACGCGCAAGCTCCTGCGCACGGCGCAGATCGCCAATTTCAAGCACAACGGCAAGTCCGGCTTTGGGGCGAAGCTCGGCGCGATGATGGCGCGCGGCAGGATCATGGGCATGATAAAGAAGGGCCAGGCCGTGGAGGCGATGGCCGAGGCCGAGAAGCTGATGTGCCAGAACCCGCTGGATGCCGACAACATCGAAGTGGCCGTCAAGGCGGCGGAGGCGGCGGGCAAGCAAGACCACGCCGCGATCTCGGTCGAGGCGGCCTACGAGTGCGGCAACAAGGATCCTTCGCTGCTCGAGCGCGTCGCCACATACTACCAGCTCGCCAAGAACTGGGCGAAGGCGCGCGACGCCTACCAGAAGCTCTCGCAGATCAAGCCGGGCGACCAGCGCATCATGCAGATGCTCAAGAATGCTGAAGCGCAGGCCACCATGAACGCCGGATGGGAGCAGACCGCCGGCAAGAAGGGCGGCTTCCAGAACCTCATCGCCAACAAGGAGCAGGCCAAGAAGCTCGACCAGGCCAACAAGGCCGTCATCACCGGCGACGACGCGGAGGCTCTCATCGCCGAAAAGCTCCAGCAGATCGAGAAGGAGCCGAAGAACATGAACGCCCGCAGGGCGCTCGCCAGGCTCTATATGCAGAACAAGCGTTTCGCGGAGGCGGTGAACTGCCTCACCGACGCCCTGGAGGTCGCGGGCAACATGGACCCGGAGCTGGACCGCATGTGCTCGCAGGCGAGGATCCAGTATTACGAGCAGCAGATCGAGTTGCTGAAGGGCGAGGGGCGCGCCGAAGAGGCCGAAGCGATGGAGGCGGAGAAGAACCAGTTCGTCCTAGACGATCTCATGGGGCGCGCCGAACGCTACCCGAACGACCTCCATATCCGCTACGAACTCGGCAAGCTCCTCTACTCCTACGGTTACTACGACGAGGCGCTGGAGCATCTGCAGCTCGCGCAGAAATCGCCGAAGGACCGTCTGTGGGCGCTCTACTACCTGGCGATGTGCTTCCTGGCGAAGGAGCAGGTCGATATGGGCGTGATGCAGCTTGAGACCGCGCGCGACCAGATCCCCACCATGGACGACCTCAAGAAGAAGGTCGTGTACCAGCTCGGCCTCTGCGCGGAGTCGCAGGGCGATCTGGAGAAGGCCTACCAGTATTACAAGGATGTCTATTCCACGGACGTGGGCTTCGAGGATCTTTCAGAGCGCATGCTGGCCGTTTCGCAGGCCTTGAAGGAGCGGCAGGGTCAGTAGGGGCATGCGGCGCAGACCGTCGGGCCGCAGTGCGTCGCCAACGGCGCGTTGCAGCTCGCGGCGATTGCTGGGGGAGTGGCAGCCCCAAGGAGAGTCGAACTCCTCTACCAAGCATGAAAAGCTCGTGTCCTAGCCGATAGACGATGGGGCCGCAGAACAAGCGCATATTATACCACATCCCGCGAACGGGCGTCAAGGGGGCTTTTGAGGTTTTTTGAAGGCGAAGGCACATGACGGAGCGCGAGGCATACATAGCATTCAACCTTGCCGAGCACGTCGGATCGGTTGGCGTGTCGCGGCTGGCGGAGCGCTACGGCGGCGTGGCGGCGGCGTGGGATGCGTATCCCAAGAAGGTTGCGCGCGGCGGCGGCCCCGTAGATTGGCGCACGGAAATCGAGAAGACCGAAAAGATCGGGGTGCGCATCGTCACGCCGGCTGACGCGGACTACCCGCCGCAACTGCTGGCGGCGTCGGGGCATCCGATTGCGCTCTACGTGAAAGGCGACGTGAATGTGCTGTCGCGTCCGGCGGTGGCGATGGTTGGGACGCGCAAGGCGACGGCGTATGGTCTGGACCAGGCCTTCCGCTTCGCCAGCGAACTTGCGGCGGGCGGCTGGGTGATCGTCTCTGGGCTGGCAGAGGGGATTGACGCGGAAAGCCATCGCGGCGCGCTGGCTGCGGAAAACGGTCTCACCGTCGGCGTGCTGGGGTCTGCGTTGGACCGCTTCTATCCCGAGGCGAATCTTTCGCTCGGCCGCGAGATCGTGGAAAGCGGCGGCGCGGTGGTCAGCGAGTTCCCGCTGGGTCGGCCGCCGGACCGCCAGTCGTTCCCGCAGCGCAACCACGTCGTGGCGGGGCTGGCCCGCGCGGTGATCGCCGTGGAGGCGCCGTTCAAGAGCGGCACGATGATAACGATGGAGCTGGCGGCCGATCTCGGTCGCGAAGTGATGGCCATTCCCGGACGCGTGGACAGCCAGGCCAGCGCGGGCTGCCTCGCGCTCATACGCGACGGCGCGCTGCTCGTGCGCTCGCCGCGCGACGTCGAGGCCGAGCTTTCGTCTCTGCCTGGGCTCGGTGACGGCGCGGGGCGCATGGCGGCGCGGCGGGCGAGTGAGCCAGTCGGCGATCTGCCCGAAATCGACCCTGCACATCCGCCGATGGATTCGGCGGAAATCACGCTGATGCGCGAGGTCTCGGACGAGGGAGCGACGCTTGACGAGCTCGTGCGCCGCACGTCGCTATCTCCCGCGCAGGTGAACGCGGCGGCGATGACACTGCTTATGAAGGGTCGGGTGCGCTTCCTGCCCGGCAACCGCATTGCTTTGCCCAGAGGCTAGGCGCGGAGGGATGGCGTGAACAGGATACTGTTCGAGAAGGGCGAGATCGGGTGCGATGGCACCGTGACGCTGCGCGACTTCCGTGCAGCCCACATATTGGGCGTGCTGCATTCCGAGCCAGGCGACATTCTGAAGACCGGCGAGATCGACGGCTTGGTAGGCACGAGCGAAGTCGTGGCCGTCGGCGACGGATGCGTGACGCTCCGTCCGACCCACGAAGAACGCGGACTCGAGCCGTGGTTCGACCTCATCCTCGCGCCGCCGCGCCCGCGTTCGCTGAAGCGGCTTCTGCCGCAGCTCGCATCCCTCGGCGCGGGGCGCATCGTGCTGGTGGGGGCGCAGAAGGTGGAGAAGGATTTCTGGGGCGCCACCTTGCTGAAGGAGGAGAACAGCCGCCCGCTGCTGGTAGATGGCCTGATGCAGGCAGGCACCGCCGCCCTGCCGCAGATATTGGCGCGCCGCAGACTCCGCGATTTCATGTGCGACGAGCTGCCTTCGCTCATGCCGTCGCCCAACCGCATCATCGCGCATCCGCACGGCGCGAAACCGGGGCGTCCGGTCTGGGCGGACGGCGCTTCGCGCTTGACTCTCGCCGTGGGGCCGGAAGGCGGATGGACCGACCGCGAACTCGAGCTTTTCGAGCAGAACGGCTTCGTGCGCTATTCCCTCGGCGGCCGCATTCTGCGCACGGATACCGCTCTCGTCGCGCTCATCGCCCGCCTCGCTCCGTAGCCGACTGCGGCGGGCGCGACAGCGATACGATTGCGCAATATCGCGACGCCAAAAACGCAAGCCTTTGCAGTTGAAACGCGCGTCCGCCGTGTGATACAATATTCCAGACGAAGGATGCAGGAGCGCACATGGATACGACAAGACGCAGTTTCATCAAGGGGTTGGCGGCGACGGCGGGAGTCTGCGCCATGCGCGGCGCGGCCGATGCCGCAGACGCCGCCGCGACAATGGGCGCGGGCGCGGCGCGGCACGATCCGAATCTCGTGGCGTTCATCTCCGACCTGCACGTGAACGGATTGAAGGCGGAAGTCCCCACACACTGCTACGAGGAGGTTTGTCTGCGCAAGACGGTGGCGGACATCCTGGCAATGCGTCCCATGCCCGCGAATGTCGTCTGCCTTGGCGACATAGCCTACCACTGGGGACAACGGGAGGACTATGCGCTCGCCTCGGAAATCCTCAAGCCGCTTTCCGACGCCGGCATCCGCCTCGTCCTCGGCATGGGCAACCACGACCGACGCGGCAATTTCCTTGAATACTGGCCTGAATATGCGAAGTCTTCGCCTGTGGAAGGGCGTATCGTTTCGAAACTCGCTCTGCCGGGCCTGGATCTCCTGCTCCTTGATACGCTGAACGCCCTCGAAGTCGAGAAGTTCCAGAAGTCGAAGCCTGGCGAAATGGACGCCGCCCAGCGGGAGTGGCTGGATGCGCAGCTGCAATCCGCCGTCAGGCCCGTCCTCGTCTGCTCTCACCATCGTCCGGACGAAGACAAGGTCGGGCTCGTTCGCCAGCTCAAGGGCGCAAAGGCCTGCAAGGGCCACATCTACGGTCACTGGCACTATTGGACGCGGGACATCGTTTACGACGGCTGGACGCCGCAGAAAATTCTCCCGATTGTCGGCATCCCTTCCACCGGGCATTGGGGAGACATCGGCTATGCGACGATGCGCATCTTCGGCGACCGCGTGGAAATCACCAACCACCAGAACGACTTCTTCTTCACGGGCGGCCCGGGCGACGACCAGCCAAACCGTGACTACATCGTGCGCGAACGCGACGGACAGACCTTTACCCTTTCTCTCTCGTAGCCTATTCCTTTTAATTAAGGCGCAGGGGGCGAAAGCCGCCCCTCCAGAGTGCATGGCCAAGTGATTCGCTTCGCCTCGTCAGGCGATAACTATCGCCTCGTCAAGCGACAACCATGACTTCGTCATGTCATAACTATGGCCTCGTCATGTCATAACCATGACTTCGTCAAGTGATAACTATGACTTCACCAAGTGATAACTATGACTTTGCCTCGTGGTCGGGATGGGGCTGAAACGCCGCCTTGGGAGAGGGGCGGCGCACCCTTCGGGAGAGCGCGGGGCCGCAGGGGTGCGCGCACGGCCGGCAAGGGGCGGCAGCGCCCTGCCGGCCGCATCGGAGCGCCTGGCGGCCCAAAGTGCCTGTTTTGACCAAAAGCACAATATATAGTGTGGTTGGTGAGGTGTTGAACACAACCTGTAGATAAGTTTTTCGATTTTCCCCCTTTACGGCGCGAATGGATATGGTGTATAATATGCCTCGTAGCCCGCAATGGCGGGTTGCGGGCGAAATGCCCGGAAATTTCATAAAAGACCATTGCAAACCCCAAAAAAGGCAAGGAGACAGGGCCGTGATGACCAGAGAGATGAAGATCATCAAGCGCAGCGGCGAGGAAAAGCCGTTTGACATCACAAAAATCGAGAATGCGATCCGCAAGGCTTCGCAAGCGGTCGATTACAAGGACGCGCTTTCCGAAGGGCGCATAAAGTTGATTGCCGAGGAGGTCGCCGGCGTCTGCGCCGCCCGCGACCGAGCGATGACGGTCGAGGAAATACAGGATGTCGTCGAGACTAAGATAATGGAGTTCAACGCCACCGAGATCGCCAAGAAGTACATAACGTACCGATACAAGCAGTCTCTGCTGCGACAGGCCAACACCACCGACAAGCAGATACTCTCGCTCATCGAGTGCAACAACGAGGACGTGAAGCAGGAGAACTCCAACAAGAACCCGACGATCAACTCCGTCCAGCGCGATTACATGGCCGGCGAGGTGTCCAAGGACGTCTCTGCGCGGTTGCTGCTGCCCGCCGACGTGGTGCAGGCGCACAAGGAAGGCATCATCCACTTCCACGACATGGATTACTACGCGCAGCACATGCACAACTGCG
>CAMOIK010000104.1 GCA_946615875.1 uncultured Verrucomicrobiota bacterium
TTATGGAAAATCCTTTTCATCTTGCGCCGCGAATTATACCATAAATCGCCCTTCCTCCGCAAGCAGGCATTTTCGCTTCAACTGCAACTTTTTACCTCTTGCCTCTTACCGCTACCCTCTCAATTATGGTATAATACGCGCCATGACACCGCAGGAACTTGCAGAAACCATAGCAAAGGCGCTGGAAGAGCGCAAGGGAACCGACGTCAAAATCTACGACGTGCGAGGGAAGAGCACCTTGACCGACTTCTTCGTGGTCGCCACCGGCGCGGCGGCGCCCCACCTGAAGGCGCTGGTCGCCGAAACGCAGGCCGTGATGAAAGATCACGGGGTCGCAAGCTTCCGCACAAGCGGCGATCCGGACTCCGGCTGGATTGTGGTGGACTACTTCGACGTGGTCGTCCACGTCTTCTCCGCCGAAGCCCGCGCTTATTACGCGCTGGAGAAGCTTTGGGCGTAAGGCGACTCGGCCCGGAGGAGGAGGCGCGGCGGATTTCGCCGCCGCCGGTCTGCGGCCGTCAGGCTTTCCGCGCCTTGAAATCGGCGAGATGGCCGACGAGCGAGCGAAGCCCGCGATAATAGAACGAGAAGTCGAACAGCGTCCGCGTGGTGGTGAGGCGGTGCCAGATGGCGCGCGGCTGCAGAAATCCACGATACACGTCGCGTATGGCGCGCTTGATTTCGTCTTCCGTGACAAGCGGCGTCTTCGTGATCTGGCGGCGCATGTCGTATTCGTCCCAGTCGAGCGTGGTCAGGCCGTCCGACTCCTTCAGCTCCTTGAACAGCGGAGTCCCGGGGTAGGGGATGGTCATGGTGCACTGGAGCGTAGAGGCATGGCCGTTCGCGAGGAGCTTGCGCGCCAGCGCGACGGTCCGCGCCATGTCCTCGCGGCTTTCCCAGGCGTGGCCGAACATGAAGGTGAGATGGACGTCCAGCCCCGCCTGCGACGCCCACTGCGCACCCTTCACCACGTCCTCCACCTTGAGCGCCTTGTCGAAACGGTCCAGCGTGGCCTGGTTGGCGGACTCCACCCCGAACAGCACGAGACGGAAGCCCGCGCGGCGCATGAGCCGGTAGTCGTCGAGCGTCAGGCGGCCGAAACGCATGTTGCAGTCGATGCGCACCTTGCCCGGCAGCCTGCGGCGTATCATCTCGTTGCAGAAGTCGGTCAGCCACCGCCCGGCCGGAAACGAGCCGGAGTCGTCCATGATCTCTCGCACGCCATGGCGCGTGACGAGCATTTCGATCTCATCGACCACGTCTTTCCAGTCTCGCGTGCGGTATTTGGGGTAGAGGGTCGTCCAGGAACAGAAAGTGCATCTGGCGTGCCAGCAGTCCCGCCCCGCCATTATGTAGGTGCCGGGCGTGCGGCGGAAGTTGCCGTTCTTTTCGGCGTACAGCCGCCAGCCGACGAGCTCGCGGTCTATCCACGGCGCCGCATTGAGGTCGTGGTTCAGGACGAAACGGCCGGTGTTCCTGACTTCGCCGCCTTCACGATACCATATGCCAGGCTCGAATTTCGCCGGATCGAACCCCGCATCGACGACGTTCTTCAGCAGGAAGTCCCAGTCGCCGCCGGTCAGGATGAAATCGACGCGGCTCTCGCGCATCGACTCCTCGGGCAGCGCCGTCACATGGTCGCCGACGAGGATGTACTTCACGACGTCCACGCCTCCCGCCTCGCGGGATGCTCTGGCGTCTATCCAGCGCCAATGACGCTTGACGACGGGCGTCTTGGTCTCCACCACGACGACGTCGGGATGGAACGCGGAAAGACGACGCTCGAATTCGGCGTCGTCAAGTTCGGCCGCTATGCCGTCCAGAAACAGGACGTCGTGGCCGGCCTTCTTCAGCATCGTGGCGGCCGTCGCCGGCACGACCGGGAAGATGTAGGTGGGCCGCGAGAACCATTGGAACTGCCGGTTCTGCGTGAGCAGCGGCACTCCCTTCTCGCTCTTGAGAGGAGGATAGGCGATCGCGACCCGCATCAGATTCGAGGCCCGGATTTCGGGGCCCTGGCTTCCGGCGGCTGTCACCAGCCGCTCCGGCGCCCGGGACCCGAAATCCGGGATGTGCGCTCACCACTTGTAGCCGAGGCCCAGGATGTAGCGGATGTCGCTGTGCTTGGTGTCGTTGCCGACCTTGGACTTGTAGTCCCACTCGGCCTTGGCGACGAGCTGCCAATTGGCGCGGAACGCGTAGGTCAGGCCGAAGTCCATGTCGAGCATGTAGTTGTCCTGCCACTCGTCAACCTGCGGGAGATACTCGAAGTTGTGGGTGAAGTCCAGCCCGTCCACCGCGGCGACGGTCCACGCGAAGTGGTGACCGTAGCGGAACGCGCCGTAGTCGTCCGACTTCTCGTGATCGTACTTCTCGCCGACGTAGGAGACGCCGAGCTCCTGGTTGAAGGACATCGCGCCGAAGCCGAAGTCGCGCTTCTCGAACCACTGGTAGCCGCAGCCGACGCCGAGCCTCCAGCGATACATGAGGTCCATGATGCGGTCGAACTCGTATTTGCCGTTCACGTAGTTGTAGAAGCCCTTGCCTGTCCAGAAGTGGTCTTCCTGCGCCTGGACTTCAAAGCGGCTGTCGGTCTTGCGCTTGGCGTCCTTGGAGTCGCCGGACTGCGCGAAGAAGTAGCCGAGATCGGCGGTCACGCGGTCGTATTCCCAACGGCGGTTGGCGTCGGCCAGGACGGTGGCGGATTCGCCTACCGTGTTGCCGCGCGTCGCCGTGCCGGAGAGATTTACGCTGCCGTGCCACGTTTCCTCTTCGGGATCGGTGGTCTTGACGTTGGCCATGTCGAGCTTGCGCGTCCTGTCGCCGTCAGAATAGACGAGATGGCCGTCGTGGACGAACACGGTCTTCGTCTCCTTGGTGCCGTCGAGATACTGCACGACGTGCTCGTTCTCCGATTCGAGATAGCCGATCTTGGCGATGTCAATCTCGATTTCTCCGACGTCCTCGCTCTTGAAGGTGAGCTTGCCGTCGCGGATCGCGCCGGTTTCGCCAAGGAGGAACGCGCCGCTCTTGAACGTCACCCTGTCGGCGAACGCACCGGTTGCGGCGATTGCCGCGACCAGCGCGGCTGTCAGCATTTTTGTATTCATTGTTGTCTTTCTTTCCCTTTGGGAGTTTGAAAGGTTCGAGAGGCTTCGCGAAGTCTCAGGGTTCGATGGCGTCTGGCTGCGGCGCTTCCGGCGTGTAGTTCTCCTGCAGCCAGGTCTCGGCGTCGGCCATGTTGGTATATTCCTCGCCGGTGATGAACTCGTATTGCTCCTTTGCGGAGGCGATGGCCTGCGGCGTGCCGCTGGCGATCACGTTGACTATCGTCTGGATGGCGAGGCGCTCGTCGCAATCGGTCAGTTCCGTGACCATCTCCTCCAGCGTGTCCTCGTCGGTGAGTATCTTCATGGCTTCTTCGATGTATCTGCACTTGGCGCTTTCGTTGGCGACTTCGCCAAGCGCCATGGTCCACTCGCTCCTGGCGCTTTCCGCCACGTCGGCGTCGGGGTCGGCCATGAACGGCAGAAGATCGACGAGCGCCTTGGCGCCGAACGTCCCCAGCGCATCGACGAGCTCAGAGCGGACTTCGGCGTTGGTGGAGGTCTGGACGTCGGCGACGAGCGCGGAGACGGCGGCGAAACTGTCCTTTTCCAGCGCATCGGCAATCGCCTCCATGCGTTTGGCGTCCTCCGGGGCCATGTCGTCGTCTTCCAGCTCGACTTCTATGAGCGAGCCGTCGGCGGTCTTCACCGTGACGCGGCGGCTCTTCCCGGCGGCGCGGCGCTCCGCCGCGTTCGCGGGCGATGCGGCGGCGATGCTTCCGGCCGGCCTGTCGGAGTCCGCGTCGCCGTCGGATGGCGCCGGGCGGCCGGGCGCCGTCCATTTGGCGAAGAAAACAAAGCAGGCCGCCGCCGCGAGGGCCAGCAAAGCCAAAACCGCCACCACGAGCTTTTTCATGCGTCTCCTCTCCGCTTGCCGCCGGCTTTCTCCGCTCCGATCACATGTCGCGGGTCAGTTCCCACGACTTGACGAGCATTCTCGGTATGTGGAACGGCCCCTTGAAGATGTTGCCCTTGGCGGGCTGCGCCACGGTGCCGTCGCGGTGCAGGTAGCCATACCACTCCGGGTATTTCCTGTCCTTCAGGTGCTTCCACGCCCAGTCGCCGGCGAGCTTGTGCCACTCCTGGTACTTCTTGTCGCCGGTGAGCTTGAATGCGTAGGCGGTGGCGATGATCGCCTCGCACTGCGGCCACCAGAACTTCATGTCCTGCTCGTAGCACTGCGGCGGCAGGTTGCGGCAGTCCTTGAACGAGATTATTCCGCCGTGCTTCTTGTCCCAGCCCCACTTCCACGACCAGTCGAGCACCTGCAGGGCGGTGTCGAGCAGAGCCGCGTCGTTGCGCGCCACCGCCACGTCCATGAGGAACCACGCCGTCTCGATGCAGTGCCCGGGGTTTATCGTGCGCCCGGCGTTGGTGTCGATGAACTCGCCGTTGGGCCCGACCGTCTCCAGCAGCGCCTTGAATTCGGGATGGATGAAATACTTCGTCAGCAGCGAAATCGACTGGGTAATCTGCTCGTCGAGCACAGGATCGTCGGAAACCTGCTTCAGGACGTTGGCAACATTGATGAGTATCATCGTGAGCGAATGCCCCTGCGCGACGACCGCCGAGGTGTACTTGGAAGGCATCCACCTGTCGGCATCGGCCACGAAGCCGCGGATGCGCTTGAAGAGCGCGACCGCCTTGTCGGCCCACTCCATTTCGCCCGACGCCAAGGCGTATTCGGCGTAGGCCATGGCCGCGAAGCACTCCGAGAACACGTAGCGGCGCTTGCGCAGCCCCACGCCATCCGCGCTCACCTCGAAGAACGCCCGCCCGTCCGCGTCGAAGCAGTGCGCCTCCAGGAACTCGCAGCAGGAGCGAGAGAATTCGAGGAACTTCCCGTCCTTCTTCACGCGGTTATAGACGTTGGCGAACATCCATCCGCAACGGCCCTGGAACCAGACGCTCTTGGTAGAATCCATGAGCGAGCCGTCGCGGTCGAGGCACGTCAGCACCCCGCCGTTGGTCTTGTCCCAGCCGTTCTTGAGCCAGAACGGCAGGATGTTCTTCAGCAGTTCGTCCTTGTACGTCTTGTGCCACTTCTGCCAATAGGCCGTCTTTTGCGTTTTCATCGCGCTTGTCGCCTTTCCGTGAGTGATGGCGGGGATTATACCATATTTTCGCCCGCCTGTGTTGGAAGCGATGATACGAAGCGGCGGGCGTTGCGCTCCAGCGTGGCGGCGAGGACGACCGGCTCGACGTTGCGCAGTCTGGCCAATTCGGCGAAAACATCGACGACAGACGGAGCACCGGCGTTTTCCGGCGTGCGGTCGCTTTCCACCAGCAGCATATCGCCGGGGAGCGAAGCGGCGAGGCGCCTATAGTTGGCGGCGTGCGTGTTGAGCAGCGCGGGGCCGACGGAGACGAAGCCGTTCAGCGCCGCGATTTCCCCCAGCAGCCCTTCACTGCGCGAGAACCCGTGGAAAAGGAAGGCGGGTATTCTGCCCGCGTAGGGCCGCACAGCCTTGACGACCTCCCCCCAGCACTTCGCGCCGTGCAGCGCCACGGGACGGGCGAACTCGGCGGCGATCTCCAGCTGCGCCGCGAACGCCTCGCGCATCGCCGGGCATATATCGCGCGATCTGAGACGGTCGAGCCCGATTTCGCCCACGCCCGCTCCGGGGTCGTCTTCCAGCGCGCGGCGCAAGGCGGCGGCGTCAAACCTTTCCGCCTCCCATGGATGGAAGCCGCGAAAGAAGACGACCGTGCCCGGCTGGGCACGGCTCGCTATCGACGCGCGGTCGCACGGATCGCAGACGAAGTGCCGCCCGGCGTCGCCAAGTTCATGACAGTGCGCATCTGTCATTTCTTCTTGGCAAGCGCGGGATTGACAGGCGTGGATTTCACAAGCTCCACGATCTTGGCCGTGGTCTCCGGGTTCGCCTTCAAATACTCGATGGTGGCGAGCGATCCCTGCGCCAGCTGCATGTCGCCAAACGAAATCCACGAGCCGCGCTTCTCGCAGACGCCGCGCTCGAGCGCCGCATCCAGCACGCTGCCTTCGTAGGAGATGCCGCAGGTGTAGAGGATGTCGAACTCGGCCTCGGTGAAAGGCGGCGCCACTTTGTTCTTCACCACCTTGACGCGGGTGCGGTTGCCTACCACCTGGCCGGCGGCGTTCTTGATCGCACCTATCCGCTGCACCTGCATGCGGCACGACGCATAGAACTTCAGCGCCTTCCCGCCGGGCGTAGTCTCGGGGTTGCCGAACATCACGCCGATCTTCTCGCGCACCTGGTTCGTGAATATGAGCAGCGTCTTCGTCTGCGCGATGACGCTGGTCAGCTTCCTCATCGCCTGCGACATGAGCCGCGCCTGGAGCCCGACGTGGCTGTCGCCCATCGCGCCGTCGATTTCCGCCTGCGGCGTCAGCGCCGCCACGGAGTCCACCACCACCACGTCAAGCGAGCCGGACTTCACCAGCTCTTCGCAGATCGTCAGCGCCTCCTCTCCGGAATTCGGCTGCGCCACGATGAGATCGTCCAGGTTTACGCCGATTTTACGTGCATACTGCGGGTCGAGCGCGTGCTCGGCGTCGATGAACGCCGCCACGCCGCCGGCCTTCTGCGCATTGGCGACCACGTGCAGCGCAAGCGTCGTCTTGCCGGACGACTCGTGGCCGTAGCACTCCACTATGCGCCCGCGAGGCAGGCCGCCCACGCCGAGCGCAAGATCCAACGAAAGCGCACCGGTGGATATTACCGGAATATCCTCCTGGTCGTGGTCGCCAAGGCGCATGATCGACATCTCGCCGAACGTCTTGCGTATCTGGCTCAGCACCGCATCCAGCGCCGCCACTCCGGTAGATTTCCTCGCCGCTTCCTTTGTTGCCATCTTCTGCCTTTCGCTTTATTGCTGTTGCGCGGTATTATACCATATCGCGCATTCCCCGCGCAAGTGCGAACGGGAACTTTTTTGGACCACCGCCGACTTGCCAAGGCAAATGTCAATAGGGTGTGGCATTTGCCTTGTCCTTTCACTCCGTTTTGGGGTCGCTGTCGCGCCTTTGCCTTTCACGGAAAATCATT
>CAMOIK010000105.1 GCA_946615875.1 uncultured Verrucomicrobiota bacterium
CGACTACATGACCGGCTACACCTACGCCTGCGACGGCGGCTGGCTGGCCAGGTAGTGGGCAGATGGTAGTTGGTAGTGAAATAAAGCCAACCTCCAATCATTGCCATCTATCCTCTACCCTCTACCATCTATCATCTATTCTACCACCTGACGAACCCATGGCTATGACTTGGAGAAGTCATAGCCATGGGTTCGTCAGGTGGTAGCCATGACTTCCCCAAGTCGTTGGAACGGCTTTGGCATTTCCATAGGATGAGGCAAACCCGCCAAAGGCATTCGCATCAGACGGGGAAAATATGGTATAATGTGCGGCAAAGCGATGGAAACGATACTCTACATCAACGCATCCACGGCGTCCGAGGCGTTGCGGCGCAAATTGGCAGGCATCCGCCGCTATGCGCGAGTGCGCAAGTGGAACGTGCAGGCGGTGCTGGACGTCCACGGCGCAATGGCGGTGGCGAAGAGCCGCCGGGAGTTCAAGCCCGTCGGCGTGATAGTGGAGTCGTGCAACGCCGGTGGCATCGCTTGGCGCGAACACGCTGGCAAGGCGGGGCGCGTGCCGGTGGTGTATCTGGACCCCGACCCTAAGACGCTGAAAGATTCGGATGCGGCGGTGGTGCACGACCAGGCGGCCACGGCGCGCATGGCGCTGGGCGTCTTCGAAGGGTTGCGGCTGGAGCGCGTGGCGTATGCGGGGTGGTTTTCCAGGCGCTTCTGGGCGGAGGCGCGCGGCGACGCGTTCCAGTCCGCCGCCGCGGCGGCGGGGCTGGAATGCGACAGCTTCCGCCCGGACTTCGACGACAGGTGCGGCGAGGAGCGGTATGCGGAGGAGCTGGCGGCATGGCTCGGGAGTTTGCGTTCTCCGGCGGGGCTGTTCGCGGCCAACGACCGCATTGCGTCGCTCGTGCTGGCGGCTTGCCGACTGCACGACATAGCGGTGCCTCAGCGGCTGGCCGTGCTGGGCGTGGACAACGACGAGACGCGCTGCGAGAACGAGATGCCGTCGCTCACCAGCATACAGCTGGATTTCGAGCAGGCCGGCTACGAGGCCGGGGAACTGCTCGACGCGCTTGCTTCCGGGCGCGAAGGGGAGGGGGCGCGGCGCTCCTTCGGCCCGCTCGGCGTCATTTCGAGGGAAAGCACCAGGGCTTTCCAGCGCCTGAACCCGCGCATCGTGGCCGCGATTGACTTGATACGCGAGAGGGCCTGCAACGGACTGCGGGCGGCCGATGTGGTCCGCACCATCGGCGGCAGCCGCCGTCTGGCGGAGATGCGTTTTCGCGAGGCGACCGGCAAATCCATCCTGGAGGAGATCCAGCGCGTGCGTTTCGACAAGGTCTTCTGCCTGCTGGCCGGATCGGAAATGCCGCTCGGCGCGATCGCCGATTTCTGTGGCTACAAGTCGTCCGAGACTCTGCGGCGCCTCTTCCTGCGGCGCACCGGCGTATCCATGGGCGAATGGCGCAGGGCGCACGGCGGTTTGCGCAAAAGGCTCTGAGTTGCCTGCGCATACTTTCACGCTCGCCATGGCGGAATATGATACAATATCCGCACCATGGAAGGAGGAATCTATATGCAAACAAAACGTGCGTCGGCGCTTGCGTCGGCGGTGCTGGCGTGTCTGTTTTCGGTGTGCGCGGAAGCATCGGGCGTCCACTGGCATTTCGATGGCGCGAAAATGCGCGTGACGGCTGACCGGACTCTCGCCGGAAAGGCGCTGTTGCTGCTCTGGGACTCCGCAGACCGCGGCGACGACCCTGCGGCCTGGCCGAACAGGACGGTCTTCGGGGCGGCGACGGCAGACGGCGGCGCGTGGACGCTCGATCTCGCGGCGCTGGGCATCGCCAACGGCACACAATGCCGCATCGCTGCCGCAACCGCGTATCGGCGGCTGGAGATGCTGAAGATGCCGGGCAACGACACGTGGGTGAACACCGGCATAAAGGACAGCGACGTGTACGGCGTCCGCTTCGGCTTCTATCCGACATCCAGCGGAACAACATGGGCCTACTGCATGGGAACCGGCGAAAGCGGCGGTTTCACCGTGGGCATGCAGAACAACGTGCTGACCAAGTGCTTGGCGTGCTATCGCGGCAGCAAGTTCCCCGAGGCCGAACGCCCGACGGTGAGCGGCGAGCGCATCAACCACTATGCCTTCACGAACACCGTCTTCACCGTGGACGGCACGGCGTACAAGACGGGACTCGCCGCAAACGCCGCCGTCGGCAAAACCGGCCTCGACATGTGCCTCGGCACGGCGTATTCGACGCAAAACGGGACTTCCACGGCAACGCGCTACCTGCGTGGAATGTGGTCGTATGTGCAGTTCGACGGGCAGGATGGAAGCCTGTCGCTGGACTACGTGCCGGTGAAGCGCGTATCAGACGGCAAGGTCGGTTTCTGGGACCGCGCGACTAAGACGTTCGTGACCTCGTCGGGATCGAAGGATTTCGAGGCCGGGACGGAGCTGGACGCATACGAGGCCGGGGACGACGCCGAGATGCTGGATGCAATGACGCCGAACCGCGCGCTGGAGACGCAATGCCATGGCGGAGCGCTCTCCTTCACCGTGCCGTCCGGGCTGGCCGGAGAGCGGCTGATCCTCGCCTGGGACGCCGAGGACATGGGCGAAGACCTGGACGACTGGCGCGGCGGACGCGCGACAATCGTCGAATGCGCCACTGCGGGCCAGAGCGTGACGGTGCGTCCCGGCCGCCTCGGATGCAGGTCTGGCAATGCGGTGCGCGTCTTCGCCGCGACCGTCTATAAACCGCTTGAGACGCTGGCCGCCACGGGCGCCGGGCAGTATGTAACGACAGGCATACGCGACAGCGACACGCATGGCGTCCGCTTCGGCTTCAAGAACACCGCCTCGCCCGACGTGAACGGCTTCAGGAACGCGATCGGCAACGGCAAGCAAAGCAGCGAGGGCATCGAAGGACTCGGCTGGACGGTCGGCGTAGTGAACCGCGAGGGCGTCAATCGCGTTTTCCTGTCTGTCGGCGGAAAGGAATACAAGACCATAGACAACACCGCCGCGTACAAAGACGCCGTGATGGATTTCGCCTTGACGAACGGCGTGTTCACCATAGACGGCGACTATCACGTCACAAAACCGATTGTCACGAGCCCGGTGGGGAACATATGCGATTACGCCGACCGCAACAACCGCATCGGCACGTGGAACAGCCCGACCGCGCGCTACCAGGCCGGCGAGTGGAAGTATGTGCAGTTCGACGACGCCAGCGGGAACCTGATACTCGACTACGTGCCCGTCCGTCAGGTCGTGGCGGCGGATGGTGCGCTGGGCAAGGCCGGCTTCTACGACCGCGCCACCAAGACTTTCGTGCCGTCAAACGGCAACGCGGAGTTCCCGGCGGCGGGCAACGAGCCTGCGGAAGGCGTCGGGGAGGTGGCGGCGGTGAATGCCGTCTCCGCGCCCATGAAGGTCGTCCTTCCTGGCTTCATGGTCATATTCAAGTAGGACAGGGGCGGGGAAAGATGAAGATGCTTGCAATGGCCGCCGTGCTGCTTGGCGCATCGTGCGCCATCGGCGGGGTCAGGACCAACGACTACTCGTGGATCAGGGGGACGCACTACAGGCCGAACGGCGACGCGGAAAAGACGGCGCGCGAGCTTGGCTACGGGCGGCGCGTGGGCTTGAACGCGGTGCGCTTCTGGCTGCCGGGGCGCGGCGCGTGGCGCAAGGACCGCGAGAAGGCGGTGGCGGGCGCGAAGGCGTTCGTGCGCGAGGCCTGGGCGGCCGGCTACCGCTCCATGCCCATCCTCTTCAACGGCAACGGGCTCGATCCGGCGATGCTTGAGGACGAGGCGTGGGGAGAGTGCGAGGCGTTCGCAACGGATTTCGTGGAGGCGCTGAAGGACGAGCCGGGCCTGCTGATGTGGGACGTGATGAACGAGCCCACCTACAACTCGTGGGTGGCCGAGGCCGCAGACGAACGGGAGAAGAGGCGGCGGCGGGAAAAGACGTTCGAGTTCCTGCGCCGCTCCGCGGCGCTGGTGAAGCGTCTAGATCCGGGCTCGTTCGTCACGTCCGGCTGCGCTTCGGCGGGCGAAGCGGCCATGACGGCGGAGCTCGTGGACGTCGTCAGCTTCCACGACTACTCGTCCACGCGGCGCGACATCGAGGAAAACTACGCGAGGATGGAGCGCCTGGGACGCGAGACGGGCAAGTGCGTGATCCAGTCGGAGACGGGCTGCACGGCCTACGGCAACGGCTACGACATGGCGCTGGAGGCCTGCGGGCGGCACGGCTTCGGCTGGTTCCTGTTCAACCTTGTCGTCCACGGCTGCACCGAGACGTTCCACGGTATCTTCTACGCCGACGGCACGGTGCGCGATCCTTCCGCCGTGGCGGCGATGGTCGGGTGCCACCGCTGCCGCGACCTGGCGGTCATGGTGCCGGCGCGGCCCGTGAAGCCCGGCAAGGAGGCGCGGCTCGACAAGGTGGTCGCCACGCTGCGCGAGAAGATCGACGGCGGCGACGCCGCCGCCCTCCTCGAGGAGATGGAGCGCGCTGCGAACTATCTGGAGGTTTGCGAACTGGTGCCGATGGCGACGCCGCCGACGGCAAGGATATTCGCCTGGCGCGCAATGCCGGAGCCGCCGATGGACGAAGTGCGGGGCTTCGCGCGTGCGCTGGCGAACCGCCTGGAGAAGGCAGGACGGGAGTGAACATGGGAAAGGCAAACGCGATATTCGCGTCGGTTTCGCTTACGCTTGCGGCCCTGGCCGACGTGCCGGCGCTAACCGACGAGATGTATCTGGAGTTCTCGCGCACGGGCGACCGCGCCCGCTACGAGCGGCCGTTCTTCGAGCGCACGGCGCGCCTCCGCGAACTGCGCGAGGCCGAGGTGCGCGAGAAGTCGGGCCGCCATATCCCTGAGATCGTCGAATACGTGGAGGCGATATGCGCCGAGCGCACGTGGGTGGGGCCGGCGCACGACGAGGAGCTGGCGGCGTTCAACGGCGCGTGCAAGATAGACCTCTTCGCGGCGATGCGATGCCTCGAAATCGCCGAGACCTGCGACGCGCTCAAGGAGACCTTGCCGCCTGCCGTCAGGGAGCTGGCCGTGCGCGAGTGCCGCCGCCGCGTGCTCGATCCCTACCTCTTCCTGGCGCGGAACTTCCGGGACGAGGCCAAGCGCGCGCAGGTCGAGCCGAACCGCCGCTGGTTCGACGGCCGATGGAACTGGAACTCCGTCTGCCATTCGTGCGTGGTGCGCGCGGCTCTCCTGCTGGTGCGCGACCCCGGCGAACGCGCGGAGTTCGTGGCGGCGGCCGACTATGCCGCACCGTTCGCGCTGGCGGGCTTCTTCGACGACGGCTACTGCGCAGAGGGCGCCGGCTACTGGAACTACGGCTACGGCCACCACGCGCTGATGGCGCTGGCCATACGCGAGGCGACGGGCGGCGCCACCGACCTCTTCCGCGATCCCAAGAACCGCCTCATAGCCGAATACGGATACAAGATCCAGATGGAGCGGGGCAAAGCGCCGGAGTTCTCGGACTCCTGCGAGCCGCCGGCGGAATGGCTGCTCGACGCCTTGGAGAAGGTCTATCCGGGAATGCGGGCGAAATTCACGCCGCTGCCGGCGCGCTCCTTCTTCGAGTGCGCCCAGGTGCTGGTCTCGCGCGGCAAGGGCTTCTCGCTGGCTGTCACGGGCGGCAACAACGACATGCCGCATAACCACGACGACCTCGGCTCGTACGTGGTGATGCTGGACGGCGCGGCGCTGGCGGGCGATCCGGGGAGGGAGGAATACACGGGCAGGACGTTCTCCGCGCTGCGCTACGAGTCGCGCATCGTCAATTCCTACGGCCACCCCGTCCCGGTTGTCGATTTGCGTCTGCAGGGCACAGGGCGCCAGTTCTTTTCGCGCGTGGCCGGCGTTTCGTTCTGCGCGGAGCGCGACGAAATCGTCTATGACCTGACGGCGGCGTATCCGGAATGCCCGTTGAAGTCCCTCGTCCGCCGCATCGTTTTCGACCGCGCCGCTTCGCGTGTTGAAATCGAGGACTCCGTCGTTTTCGACGAGCCGTCGCATTTCGAAGTCCCGTTCATCGCGCGCGGAGCCCTGCGCCCGCTCGGCGAGCCTGGCCGCTACGTTGTGGAGCATCCGTCCGGCGGGCGCGATCTTGCGCTCAAGGTGGAGGCGAGCGAAGCGTTCGTCGTCCGCCGCGAGAAGCTGGAAGGCGCGGCCGGAGCCGATGTCGCCCGCCTCGGTTTCTCGTTGGCCGGGCGCACCCGCGCCGCCACAATCCGCATGACGCTTGCGCCGGAGGGCTGCGATGCGCCGTAGCGGCGCGTGCATGACGCGCAGGGAGTTCATCGCCGGCGCCGCCGCCTGCGCCCTGCCTTTGGCCGCGCCCGCAGGGGACGGCGACCGCGGCGGCGCAATGCGTTTCGGGGCGCAGCTATACGGCATCCGCGGCGTCTGCGCGCGCGATCTGCCAGGCGCGCTGGCGGCGATACGCCGCATGGGCTACGAGAGCGTCGAGACGGGCAGCTTCTTCGGCTTCGAACCTGCGGTGTTCGGCGGTATGGTGCGCGCCGCCGGCCTCGAGCTCGCGTCCCTTCAGCTCTACCCGCGCCACCTGGTCGGCAAACGGCTCGAAGAGACGCTGCGCCTGTGCCGGGAGTGCGGCGCGCGCCGCGTCACCAGCGCGTGGTTCGAGGGCGGCGCCGCCAACCGCAACGACTGGCTGCTCTGCGCCGAGGTGTTGAACGCGGCCGCCGACGCCGCGGCGCGCGACGGCGTGTCCGTCGGCTACCACAACCACGGACAGGAGTTCGCTGTCAAGTTCGACGGACGCTTTGCGATGGATCTGCTCGCCGAGAACCTCTCCCCGGCCGTCACGCTGGAGTTCGACCCCGGATGGTGCGTCATGGCCGGGGAGGACGCCGCAGGGTGGCTGTCGCGCCACGTCGGCAGGATACGCGACGCGCATCTTACGCCGGCGATAGCCGACAGCGCCGGACTGTCGCCTGGCGAGGCGGGGCTGGGCGCGCCGCGAGACCGCGCCGCGTGGCCGGAGATCGTCGCCGCCCTTCGCACGGC
>CAMOIK010000106.1 GCA_946615875.1 uncultured Verrucomicrobiota bacterium
TCACCGGCACGGCGGAGGGGGTCACGGTCGATGCGAGCGGCGTCACCAGCCCCGTCACGGTCGTTACCGAGATGGGCGAAGGCGCGATCACGATCGTCGCGCCCGCGAACTGGGGCGCTATATACGATTCCACCGCCGGGCAGTGGCGCATCAGGCCGACGGCGTTCGTGATCCACGTCAGGTAGCCTGGGTGGCTGTTGCGGGCGACCGGCCCGCGGCGACCGGCTTGCGGCGGACTGCGCCAGCCGGGCCGCGAAGCCGGTTCCTCGCTTCAATGGAGATGCGGATGTTCGAGGCGCGCGCATACATGCTCGACATAAGCCGCGACCGCGTGCCGACGATGGCGACGCTGCGGCTGATAGTCGATTTGCTGGCGCGCTACCGCTACAACCAGCTCCAGCTGTACATGGAGCACACCTACGCCTACTCCGGCCACGAGGACGTCTGGGAGGAGGCCGACCCGCTTACCGCCCGCGACATCGCCCGTCTCCAGGCGTATTGCGAGATGCAGGGCATAGAGCTGGTGCCGTGCCAGAACACGTTCGGGCACATGGAGCGCTGGCTGACGCTGCCGCGCTACAACGGCCTGGCCCGGTTCCCGAAAGGCGGCGCCGTGACGCCGTGGGGGGCGGTGAAGAAGTTTCCCACGACGCTCGACCCCGCCAACCCAGGCTCGCTCGCGCTCGTCAAGGAACTGCTCGAAGAGCTGCTGCCGCGGTTTTCGTCGCGGCTTGCCAACATCGGGTGCGACGAAACCTTCGAGATCGCCGACGCCGGCGAATACCTCTCTTTCCTCGTCAAGGTGTGCGATGTCGCGCGCTCGTGCGGCAAGCGCCCTATGTTCTGGGGCGACATAGTGCTGAAGCACCCCGAACGCATCCCCGGTCTGCCGAAGGATCTCGTCGCGCTCGACTGGGGATACGAGGCGAACCACCCGTTCATGAAGGAGGCGGCGGAGTTCGCCGCAAGCGGCCTCGACTTCTACGTGTGCCCGGGCACGTCGGCATGGCGCTCGCTCGCCGGACGCATCGAGAACATGCGTGAGAACCTGGCGGCCGCCGAAGAGGCGGGAAGACGCTTCGGCGCCAAGGGCTACATGCTGACCGACTGGGGGGACGAGGGCCACTGGCAGCCGCTCGCCGCCTCCCTGCCGGCGATCGTCCTCGCCGGCAATTTCGCGGCCTCCGGCCCCAAGGCCGCGAGGATGGATGTGGAGCGCGAGCTGGACTCTATCATGGATGCGCCGCTCGGCGGCCTGCTCATGCGCCTGGGCACGCTCTACCTGCGCGGCGGCGCGATGCGGGCGAACTGCTCGGAGCTCTTCAACATCCTGCGGAACGACCACGGCTATTCCCGCCACCCGGGACTTACGCAGGCGGTGCTGGACGACATAAGCGGAGTGGCCGCCGGCGTCCGGCAGGCGGCGGAGCGCTGGGCGGACCGCAACGACTGGGCGAAGGAAATAGTTTACATGGCCGACCTGATAGACTGCGCGTGCCACCGGCGCGACGAAGGGCGGCTGCGGGCGCTCCGCGACGAGCACGGCCGCATATGGCGTCTGCGTTCCCGCGAAGGAGGGCGCATCGATTCGCTCGCCAAACTGCCAAGGTTCTGACGCGCCGGAGCCGCCCCTTCATTCCCTCGACGACGCGAACGCCGCCGCGGCGATGGCGATGAAGCCCGCGACCGACGCGACGTCCGGGACTTGCGCGAAGAACGCGAAGCCGAGGAGCGCGGTGAACAGTATGTTGGAATAGTCGAAGGCCGCGATTTCGCGCGGCGCCGCGTAGCGGTAGGCCGCCGTCACGCCGAACTGCCCGAGAGCCGCCCCGCATCCCGCGCCGACCAGGACGAGCGTCTGCGCCCGCGTCATCGGCGCGAACCCGGTCCACGCCACGAACGGCACCGACGCCAGGCACGAGAACGCGGAGAAGAAGAATACGATGTACGCGCCCCCCACGCCGAGGCGGCCAAGGGCGTGTACGCACGTGTACGCCGCGCCCGCGCCTATGCCGCCCGCCAGCCCGCAGAACGCCGCGAACGACCCCATCGCCCGGAAGCCGGGTTTGAGGACGAGCAGCGCGCCGGCGAAGGCCGCCAGTATGCAGGCGATCTGGCGGCGGCTGGCTTTCTCGCGCATGAAGAGCCAGGCGAACAGCACCGCGAAGAAGGGAGACGTCTTGTTCAGCGCCATGGCGTCCGCGATCGCGATGTGCGAGATCGCGTAGAAGTTGCAGAAGATGCCGAGCGTGCCGAACGCGGAGCGCGCGAGCAGCAGCGAGAGCTCTCGCTTCCCGGCGCGCGGGAGCGCAGAGGCGCGGATCTGCGCGCGCATGGCCGGTATGGCGATGAGAAGGGCGATGAAGTTGCGGAAGAACGATTTCTGGAAACTGGAGATTTCGCCGCCGAAATCGTCGCAGAGCCTGACGAAGAACGCCATGAGCGCGAAGCCGAACGCGCTTGCCAGTATGCAGAATACAGCCTTCCTTTTCATCCGCTCGCCGATCTACCGCCGTCCGCTAGCTCTGGTGCTGCATGTCGCATAGCTTGCGATAGACGCCGTCTGCGGCGTAGAGGGCGTCGTGGGTGCCGCGTTCCACGATCTTGCCGTCCTGCATGACGAGTATGAGGTCGGCGTTGCGGATGGTGGAGAGGCGGTGGGCGATGGCGAACGTCGTCCGTTCCTTCATCAGGTTGTCGATGGCGTCCTGGACCAGGCGTTCCGTCACGGTGTCGAGCGCCGAGGTCGCTTCGTCGAGGATCAGGATGGGCGGGTTCTTGAGAATGGCGCGGGCGATGGCTATGCGCTGGCGCTCGCCGCCGGAAAGAGCGAAGCCCTTTTCGCCCACCAGGCGGTCGTAGCCCTCGGGCTGCGCCATGATGAAGTCGTGCGCGTTCGCCATCTTCGCCGCGGCCGCCACCTGCTCGTGCGTGGCGTCCGGCGAGCCGTAGCGGATGTTGTTCTCTATGGTGTCGTTGAAGAGCAGCGTCTCCTGCTGGACCGATCCGACAAGGCGGCGGAGGTCGGCAATGCGGATGTCGCGGATGTCTATGCCGTCCATCGCTATGCGCCCCTCGCGGGGATCGAAGAAACGGGCAAGGAGGCTGGAGAGGGTGGACTTGCCGGACCCCGTGCCGCCGACGACGGCCACCACCTTGCCGCGCGGAATCTCGAACGTGGCGCCAGAGACGGCGTCGCGCTCGGCCGTGTCGTAGCGGAAAGATACGCTCTCGAACGACACCGCCTTGTCGAACGTGGGCTTGGAGACGGGCGACGGCGCTTCCGGCAGCGCCATATCGACGTCCATGATGCTCCATATGCGCGCGAGCGCCGCCCTGCCCTGCTCCAGCTGCACCTGGAGGCGCGAGAGCTGCTTGATAGGCTTGTAGATCATCAGCAGCGGCGCGAGCATCGGGATGATCGCCGAAAGCTTGACGCCGGTCGCGAAGCACCATACGACGAACGCGCAGATCAGGAATATCCCGACCGTTTCCACCGCAGGGCCGACGAGCAGCCCCCAGCGCAGCGCGCGCAGCGTGGCTTTCAGCGTGTCGTCGTTGGCGCGCTCGTAGCGGCGGTTCTCGTATTCCGCGGTGTCGTATGCCTTGACGACCTTGATGCACGTCAGGATCTCGTGGATGCGGCTGCCCACGACGGAGAAACGCTCCAGCGCGCGGCGGCTCCACTTGCGAATGCGCTTGGAGAGGAATATCACCGGGCACATGAACATCGGGAAGCCGACGAAGATGATCGCCAGCGTGGGCAGCATGTGGTTGGCGACGGCGCTCCATATGATGAAGCCGACGGAAACGGCGATCTCGAACGGCGCCTGCGCGAGTTCCTGCAGGATGTGCTGCACGATCATCTTCACCTGCTGCGGGTCGCTGGTGCAGCGGCTCATGAGCTGCCCCACGTCGATGCGCCCGAAGAACTGCATGGACTGCTCCTGCACGTGTCGCATGACGTCGCAGCGGATGTCGCGCACCGTGCGCATTCCGCACCAGGCCAGGCAGTAGTGGTTCAGGAAGACGAGGCCGCAGCGCGTCAGCGCCACCAGCGGCACCACTACGACGATCACGAACATGAGCGGCATCCCAAGCGCGTCGTCCTCCGACTGCATTTCGATGCCCAGCCGGCCGGCGAGCTTCTGCACCTTGCCGTATTCCTTCTCAAGGCGGCGCGCCGCCTTGCTTTGCGCCGGCGCCGAAGCGTCCTTGGGCTTTTCGCGCGCTTCCTTCGCCGCCGCCTGCGAGGGGACTCTCGCCTCGACCTGCGCGAGCGTCGGCTGTATGGCCTGGTAGAGCGGCAGCAGCGTGCCGGCGGTGAGCATTCCGCAGACGATGCCTACGAACAGGCGAAACTTGTAGCGTCTCGCGTAGGTCCAGACGCGTGCATACGCCTCCTTGGCGGAGTAGTCGCGGTCGAAGAACTCCCGCACGTAAACCTTCGGTGCCTTCTTGCCCATGCAGACGGTGCCTCCAGATGGCGGCGGCCTGGCCGGCCGCCGCCCGTTGCCAAGGTCATTGGGCGGCGCTCTTCGCCGCCGCCGCGCGCTTGGCGTTGCGCCGCCTGGCGAACAGATACACGATGCCGCCGGCGACCGCGAGCAGGATCGCCGCCGCGACAGGGCGGTAGAAGAACCACGCCACCGCGATCGTGACGAGCGCGCACGGCGCCGCGACCGCGAAGGCCACGAGGCCGAGTCCTACTTCCGCGATGTTGCCGAGGAACGGCAGCACGTCCAGCACGACCGATATGGGCTTGAGCACGCACCTGACGCCGATGTACATCATCAGGAAGCCGAGGAGGCGCAGCAGCCAGCAGCGCGTGGAGTTCGCGCTCTGGGCGTTGGCGAACATCTCCGCCGCGTCCTTCACGCCGTCGGAGAGCAGCGAAATCTTCTTGCCGTTCTTGGCCACGTACGGCACGAAGGTGTCGCCGTGCTGCTTTGCGACGAGCGAGATTTCGTGCGGCTTCACGATGCTGTAGGTCACGCGCATGTCGCCGATGCGCGGCTGAGATGCGACGTCGCGGTTGTTCAGCGGGTTCGTGCGCGTGGCCGCCTCGGGCACGTATATCGTGCCGCCCTTGATCTGCACGCGCTCTACGGCGCATGTGAAGCCGGCCGGGAACACGTAGTTCTGCGCGTCTCCTATGCGGCGTATCTGGTCCTTGGAGAGGCGGAAGGCGCCGAACGAGACCTCGGAGGCGACGCACTCGTCGCTCGTGAACTCCATCTCGCCTGGGTTGTCGTGGCCGCTTTCGCGGAATTCGCTGGAGTCGATGGCGCGCTCGGACCACACCTTCTTGTAGGTGTAGGTGGTCGTGCGCTCTACGCCGCCGCCCATCTTCTTCCTCTCCGTGGTCTTCTCGTCCTCGTCCCACTGGTACATTTCGACGCGGCGGGAGAGCTTGATGGCCGTCTCTTTCACGCCGAACTGCGCGTCTTCGAGGGTTTCCTGCGTGTCGGCCTTTCCGTCCATGTGCACGAGTTTCCCGTTCATGTCGGGGTCTATGGCGGCGTTGGACTCAAGCGCGACGCACGCGCCCTCGCCCTCCTCCAGCGCCTTATGGGTCTTCACCGTTTCGCCTTCGTTCCAGAAGAGCACCGGGAAGCCGCCAATGAAGAGCGCGATGCCGAAGAGTATGCCCTTGATGGAAGAACCGAGGCGCGAGCCCCAGCCAATCGTTTCCGTTTCCGTCACTGCCATTGCGTGTATCCTTTTCGTTTAGATGTTTGATGGGTTTGAAAGGTTACTGCCACTTGGCGTCCTGGCCCTTGATGCGGCGGTAGGCCTTGAGGTATGCGCTCTTGCAGTCCTCGAGGGCCACGCGCACGCGGCGCGAATAGCCGGGGCAGCCGTCGCCCTTGACGGAGCCGGAGCAGTAGAACGCCTTGTTGGGGCCGATGAGACAGTTGCGCAGCTTGTAGATTTCCTGGTCGCCTCCATCGACCTGGAGTATCAGTTCCTTGGCCTGTGCGACATAGTCCTTGCCGTGGAGGAGCAGGTAGGCGAAGGACTCCGTTAGCGAATCGACGGCCTTCCTGGCGTTTGGCGCCAGGTTCTGGCCATGCTGCTTGAAATACGCCTCGTCGCTTTTCAGCGCCTGGAAGGCGGCGTTCCACTTGGTGGTGAATTCATTGAGGTAGTCCTTGTGCGCCTGGACGGCGACGCTGCGCAGCGTGTAGAGATAGCTGTCGATCGTGCGCAGGTCGCGGTCGAAGAACGCCTCTTTCCGGCAGTCGGCGTTCGCGAACCTGTCGAGCCCGGCGATGCGCAGCCACGTGGTGCCGCTGGACATGGAGGGCGGCGCGCTTTCGACGTTCCGCATGAACTTTCCGAACGCCGCGTCGAACTCGGCGAGCGTGCCGGAATGCTTCCACGTATCGAGGCGCTCTACGATCGTCTGCCATTTGGCGTAGCGCTGCGGCAGCTGCATCGTGTATGCGTAATCGACGAGCTCCATTAGTTTCCAGCGCGAGTTCTTGTCGAGCCTGTCCAGCATGATCGTCAGCGTGTCGAGCGCCCTCGCGCCCTTGGCCGCGGCGTCGTCGCCGGTCTTGGAGAAATTCGCCATTCCAGAAGGCGGGGTGTCGATGCGCTTCTTGTTCTTGACGAGCGGAGTCTGGATGGCGGCCATCAGCGCTTCCAATGTGGCGACGCTGCGCGCCGTGGAGAACACCTTTTCGTCGCCGGCCTTCTCGATGGCCTTGTCGAGCGCGGCCATCCTTGCCATCAGGGCCTTGAACTCGGCCGCGTCCTCGCCTTTCAGGGTCATTCCCCGCCCCCACGTGACGGCGTCGTGCTCCTTCAGCTCTTCTGGCGACATCCCGTTGAACACGGTGTCCTGCGCGGACGCGCACGCCGCCGCCAGCGAAAGCGCAAGCGCTGCGAACGATGATCTGCGGATTGCAAATTCCATGGCTCCTCCTGCGACTTAGAATCTCGGTTCGTATTC
>CAMOIK010000107.1 GCA_946615875.1 uncultured Verrucomicrobiota bacterium
CCGTCCCGGCGGTCAGCGCAGACAGAGCACTTCGCCGACGGGGCGGTCGTGCTCTTCGGCCGGGAGCGAGTCCAGCAGCTGGAAGGGGTATGCCACGGCGATGGAAAGCGCGGACGGCTTGGCGGCGGCGAGGAATCTGTCGTAGTAGCCGCCGCCGTAGCCCAGGCGCCGCCCGGATGCGGTGAAGGCCAGGCCCGGCACGAGCCACGCATCGACATCTTCCGGCGCGACTGGCGGCGCGTCCGGCCCCGGTTCGCGTATCCCGAAACGGCCTGTCGGCAGCGCGGCGGGGTCGAGGCCGCCGATTTCCGCCAGGGCGTAGGAGCGCGACGCGGCGTCCCAGCGCGGCGCGGCGAGGCGCAGGCCGGGCGGCGGCGCGGCGATGAAGCCGTCGAGCGACACTTCGTCGCAGGTCGCCAGATACACGGCGACGGTGGCGTGCGCGCCGGAGAAGCGCGTGCGCAGACATTCGCAAATGCGGCGCGAGTATGCGGCGCGTTCGCCGCTCACCACGGCGCGGCGCAGTTCCAGCATCTTCTTCCTGAGCGCCGCCTTCACCGCCGAAGAGCCTCCAGCATCGCCCTGCGGTCGGCGCGCAGCCCGGTCCAGAGCTCGAACGACTTCGCTCCCTGTCCAACGAGGAATTCCAGGCCATCGACGGCAATCGCCCCTGCCCTCCTTGCGGCGGCGGCGGTCGGCGGGAAGTGGCGCGTGGGGATGATGTCGAGCACGAACTGGCCCGGGCGGAACGCCGTCTCCGGCAGGACGCTGGGATCCTCCGGCTTCAGGCCGACGGGAGTGGCGTTGACGATGAGATCGGCTTCGCGCACGGCCAGCGTGTCGGCCATGTCGAAGATGCCGATTTCCGCGCATCCGGCGTCAATTCCCGCCAGCGTCTCGCAGAGGCGCCGCGCGGAGGCCTCGCGGCGGGCGGCGACTCGTACGCGACGGGCTCCGGCGCGGACGCACGCGGCGGCGAGCGCGCCGCCCGCGCCGCCGCACCCAAGCACGATCACGTCGGCGGCCTCCAGCATGAAGCCGTGCGCGGCGAGGCAGTCCAGGAAGCCGGCGACGTCGGTGTTGAAGCCGCTGACGGAGCCGTCCTGCTCGAAGCGCATCGTGTTGCACGCGCCGTAGAGCGAGACAGATTCGTCGATGTGGTCGAGGAGCGCCACCGCCGCCACCTTGTGCGGCACGGTGATGTTGAGGCCGCGATAGCCCTCGTCGCGCTTGGCGGCGACGAAGGCGGCGAGCTCGTCCGGCGCCACGTCGAACTTGCCGTATTCGGCGTCGAAGCCGATGGAGGCGAAGTTCGCCGCGTGCATCTTCGGCGAAAGCGAATGCGCCACCGGGTGGCCTATGACGGCGAATCTTTCCATGGCGTGCCTCATCCAAGCGCTAGCCAGACGCGGAGGAGCTCGGATACGCTCCAGGCCTGCGCGGTGCAACCCTTCTGCGCGTGCGGGGCGTCGCCGTCGGCTATCTCGCTCACGTGGCACAGGCAGCCGGAGTTCAGGGCCTCCACGGAGGAGGCCAGGAGCTGGCGCGCCTCTTCGCGGGTGGCCTTTCCCGCGCGGACCGACGCCTCGGCGAACTGCGCGAACGGCCACGCCCACACCGTGCCGTTGTGGTATGCGGGCTTGCGCCGTCCGTCCTCGTCTCCTTCGTAAACGCCCTTGTACAGCGGATGTCCGGCGTTGAGGCTGCGGATGCCGCCCGGCACGAGCAGTTCTTCGGCGGCTTCCAGGATGGAGTCGTCTTCGAGGATGCCCAGGGAGAGGAGGAAGAGCTGGTTCGGGCGGACCGTATCCTCCGGCGTGGCGTCGGCGGCCGGCTCGCCTTCCGGCGCCGCCAGGCAGTCGTAGTAGCCCGTGGCGGGCGTGCGCGTTTCGCCCGGGCGCACCTTGAAGAGCCTGACGATCGACGCGAGCGCCTTTTCCGCCAGTTCCGTTTCGCCGACGAAGCGCAGCGCCGACACCCACAGGGCCTGTATCTCCACCGGGTAGCCTACGCGCGGTGTGCAGGCGGGGTAGTTGGTGTCCATCCACGTGAAGTGCGACGGCGACCACACCAGCCCCGACGCCTTGTCGATGTGGATGCCGTTCGGCGTCCCTTCGATGTAGTGGCGCACGATGCTGGCGCAGACGGCCTTGAGGCCGGCGATGGCGTCGGCGTCGGCCATCGGCGCGATCTCCTGCACGCATCGCACGAACCAGAGAGGGGCGTCGGTGGTGTCGCGGTTTCCGGCGGTCTTGCCGTATATGATGTTCGGCAGGGTGCCGTCCTGCTCGAAAGCGGCGAACGCCTGGAGGATCTTTAGGGAGTCCTCGACCATGCCGGCGGCTATCATGCCGCGCATGAAGATGAACGTGTCTCTGCCCCAGTCGAGAAACCAAGGATAGCCTGCGATGACGGTTTTCAGTTCGTCGCGGCGCACGATGAAGAGCTCCATCGCCTCTCGCAGCGCGTCGCCCATCGGCAGAGTCGGCGGCCGCTCTTCGCGCGGTTCGCCGAAGACGTATCGCCTGGCGCCGGCGGGGAATACGCCGCCGCGCTCGTATTCGCCTATGATCTCGATGGTCTGGCCCGGCTTGAGGTCGGCGGAGATCCAGCCGGGGCTGAAGACGTCGCCCGCGCCGTCCTGGCCGCGCGCCGCCTCTTCGTCGTGCGGGACGTTGTAGATCCACTGCGGCTCGTGGTGGTATTCGCCGCCCGCCACCCTCATGCGGAACGCGCCGTCGCAGGGGCGGAAGACGAAGCCGTCGCCGGAGATGTCGTGGCAGGCGGCCGGAAAGAGGTTTTCCGGGCCCGTGAAAGCCTTGGTGGCGGCGTGGAAGCTGCGCCATTCCAGCCACGGGCGGAAGACGAGCCGCACCTGGTCCAACACGTCGTCGGAGCCTTCCGCGTGGCGCGTGACCTTGAGGCGCGCGGCGTTCTCGCCGTCGGCGAGCGAGGCGGTGAAGGTGAAGGCGGCGGTCTTGCCCATGCCGCACGGCACGTGGAAGTCCCAGAGCGCCACGCGCCCGGCCGGGTCTGCGACGAATCTGGCGGTGCATCGCTTGTCGAGTTCCCGCGTGTAGCCTTCGCGCTGCAGCCAGCACTTGGTGGCGGTCCATAGGTTGAGGCGGTCGGAAGGGCAGTTGGGGTCGGGGTTGGCCGCCAGCATCGCGTCGTATTGGCTGTGGATTTCGCCCCATCCGACGCGCAGCTGCGCCGCCGCGCCTGCGCCGTTGGAAAGGACGGTCCTCCACTGGCCGTGGCGGCGGATGTCGTCGAAGCCCAGAGAGGTCTTCACTTTCGCGTCGCAGGAGCGCGGCGGCACGAGGAATGCGGACTCCGTGCGCGTGGATTTGCCCGGCGTGAAGACCGTCATGGCCAGCGTGAGTCTGCGGCACGCGGTGCCGTCGCCCTTGTAGTGCGGCGCGTCGAATGTCACGCAATGGCGGCTCGACTCGCCGTCCGAGCGGTAGGCGCGGATCGTCTTGCCGTTCGCCGGATCGATGAGGCTCATGCGGAAGTGGAACGGCGCCGACACTTCCACCCAGAGGTTCTCCGGCACCACGACCTCGCGGCGAACGTCCCGTGGAAACTCCCAGTGGAACACGGGTTTCGGGGCGGGGGTCCCTGGTTTCGCGGCGGGGGTCCCTGGGGATTGCCGCGTATTCGCGTTCTGGCCACCTGGGGACGAAGCCCTGGCCCCGTGACCCGAAGCGCGCGGCACGAGGCACAGGACTTCGCCGGGCGCCAGCTTGACGGGGCCGGACGTGGCGACCTTGCGCTCCGTCACGAGATCGAACGCCTCCGCCGCGCCGAATTTCGACCTGTCCCAGTCGATGGTCGCCATCTTGCGGCAGTCCAGGTTGGCCAGCACGAGGGCGCGGTCGGGCGCTTCGGCCGCGCCGCCGCCGGCCTCCTTCTTCGTGCGCACGACGGCGAGCGTGTTGCCTTCGCCGCGCGTGACGATCTCCAGGTGCGACGCGCCCTCGAAGACGGGATTGGCGTCAAGCAGGAAGTTGAGTTTGGAGATGAGATCGACCATGTTGTCCTTCGCGCCCCAGTTCAGGTCGTTCTTGCCGTGGACGTCGATCTTCTCGGTGCAGAGCCATTCCACGCCGTTTGCGATTCCCCACGTGCCCTGCCAGCTGAGCAGCGCGGCCAGCTGGACTCTCAGGCGGGCATAGGCGGCGCCGGACTTCGCCAGCCTGTCGTTGTCGTGCGTCTCCGCGAAGTGGACGAGCGTGCCGAACTTTTCGCTGCGTTCGATGGCCTGTGGCAGATACCACTCGAACGCCCCGCGGTCGTAGGTCTGAAAGATTTCGGAGTAGGCCCAGTCGAGATTGGACTGGGCTAGCAGCCGGTCAGTGGTCTCTATGGGCCCGCCAAGCCCCTCGAGCATGAAGACGGTGAAGGGGAACTCGTCTCGGACCCGCGAGACGATATACTCCCACGTCTCCGCCGGTATCATGTAGCCTGCGTCGCACCTGAAGCCGTCCACGCCGTGCCTGCACCAGAAGAGGAACACGTCGGCCATGTAGGCGCGGAGTTCCGCGTTCGAGTAGTCCAGCTCCACGAGGTCCGCCCATTTCACGCCCCATGCGCCCGGCGAGATGAAGCGCCCGTCGCCTTCGCGTCGGAACCAGTCCGGGTGGTGGGTCTGGAGAGTCGAGGCCCATCCGGTGTGGTTGGCGGGGAGGTCTATGAAGAACAGCCCGCGCTTGGCGTGGACGGCGTCTATCAGCTCCAGGAACTGGTCTAGGGGCGTGGCGTATTCGTCGAACTCCGCCATGGCCGGATCTACCGAGAGGAAGTCCAGGGCGGCGAAGGGACAGCCGTATTCGCCCATGACGGCGTATGTGGTCGGCACCGGGAAGGGCGGGAGGGTCTGGATGATGCGGAAGCCCATCCTGTCCATGATCACGGGCAGACGCCGGGCGATTTCGCGAAACGAGCCGAATTGGCGCGGGAACACCGTGTAGATGGAGTTGTTCTTGCGTATGTAGAGGCTCTCCACCTTGACGTGGGTGTTGGGGCCGTCCGGCCACTGCGGCACGCTGGAGCCATCCTCGAAGAAGCAGGCTTTGCCGGAGAAGATGCCGACTTCAGTCAGCGGGATTTCCGCCGAGAACACGCCTGGCGCGACCTCCGGCAGCGGAATATCCGTCCACGCCTTTGCCAGAGGCGTCTCGCCGCGCTCCGTTTCCGCGATTATCTCGCGCCTCCTCACCCTTGCGTGGCCGATGTTGGTGCGGAACGCCGCCCGTCCTTTTCGCGGTGTGTCGAGCGTCAGTGTCACTTTAAGGGTGTCGTTGCGCCATTTCAGCAAAAAGTCGCCTGTCTCTGGTGTCTGTTTCATCGGGTGCGTATTATACCATATTATTGTGCGGCGTGGGGTTTCTTCGGTCGTCCATTAAGGAAGCCGTGGAGGGATCGGAAGTTGATGCGGCGTCGCCATGCGGCGCAACAAAGGGGAAGGAAAATATGCTATAATACGCGCCATGGAATCATTGCGAGAGATATACCGCATAGGGCTTGGACCTTCCTCCAGCCACACGATGGGGCCTGCGAAGGCGGCCGAGATGTATCTTGGGCGCCATCCCGTGGCGAAAGAGTTCGAGGTCACGCTCTATGGTTCGCTTGCGGCGACCGGAAGGGGGCATTTCACCGACCGCGCCATAGCCATGGTGCTGGGCGAAGGGCGCACGAAGATAGTCTGGAAGCCTGGCGAGCCGTTGGCGGAGCACCCCAACGGCATGAAGTTTCTGGCCGACGGCGCGGACGAGTGGGTGGTGTTCTCCGTCGGCGGCGGGGCGTTGCGCGAGCGCGGCGGGCGTCGCATGGCAGAGCGCGTGTATTCCTACGCAAACATGGCTGAAATCCTCGCCAAATGCGAAGAAACAGGCTTGCCGATGTGGCAGCTCGTGGAGGAAGCGGAAGGCGTCGGCGTCGTCGGTCACCTCGAAAGCGTGTTGGATGCGATGAACGCCGCGATAGATGCCGGACTGAAGCACGACGGCGTGCTGCCCGGCGGGCTGCGGTTGCAGCGGCGCGCGCGCTCGATATACCAGAAGGCGAGGTTTCTGCAGCCGGAGTTCCGTCGTACGGGGCTGGTGGCGGCGTATGCGACGGCGGTCAGCGAAGAGAACGCTTCGCTGGGGACGGTCGTGACGGCGCCGACCTGCGGCAGCGCGGGAGTGCTGCCGGCCGTGCTTCGCTATCTGGCCGAGTCGCTCGGTTGCGACAGGCGCGAGCTCGTCCATGCGCTGGAGACGGCGGGTCTCGTCGGGAACGTGGTCAAGCGCAATGGGTCGATTTCCGGCGCCGAAGTAGGGTGCCAGGGAGAGATCGGAGTGGCGTGCGCGATGGCCGGAGCGGCCGCCGCGTATCTCTACGGCGGCACCACGCCGCAGTGCGAGACAGCCGCAGAAATCGGCCTTGAACATTTTCTCGGCCTCACCTGCGACCCTGTGAAGGGGTTGGTGCAGATCCCTTGCATCGAGCGCAACGCGATCGCTGCCAACCGTGCGCTCGTCGCCGCAGAGATGGCGGTGCTTTCCGACGGGCGCCACCGCGTCACGTTCGACGAGGTGGTGGCCACGATGCTGCGCACCGGCCACGACCTGCCTTCGCTCTACCGCGAAACCGCCGGAGGCGGACTGGCCGCGCTCGTCAAGGATTGAGAAGCCTTGCGGCACGGCGACGGCTTTCGCCTTTGCTGTCCTTTCACGATCCGCCAATTTGCGGAGCCGCAACGTCGGAATGCTCGTTGTCGCACTCGGGAATCCATATATAGAGATCCCACTGCTCTATATATAGAGCGGCCCCATCCCCATATATGGATGGAGCGCCCCATGCTCCATATGCGGCCGACCGCGTCCCGATGGCGGAGCCGCAACGGCAAGATGCGCATCATCGCACTTGACAGACGAAAAAC
>CAMOIK010000108.1 GCA_946615875.1 uncultured Verrucomicrobiota bacterium
CCGACGCCGGCACGACCCTGAGCATCGGCTCCAAGGCCGGAACCGACAGCCGCGTGACCGTGCCGTTCGTCAAGAGCGCGGTCGCAATCGAAAAGGTCGGCGAAGGGACGACCCTCACGTTCGGCGAAGGCGTGACGTTCATCGACGGCACCTCCCTCTCCGTCGCCGCCGGAACGCTGAAACTCGATGGTTGCGACATCAGCGGCGTTTCTTCGACCTTCGCCCCGGCCTCCACGCTGGCTGTGACGCAGAAAGGCGGGAAGATTGCGCGCGGTTCGTCGCTGGGCGTCCTTTCAATACCTTCGGGCGCCAAACTGATCGTGCCGATCGGCAGTGCGCAGGCCGGCGACACGGTGACGCTCTTCTCCTATGCTTCGCTCGCTTCCGGCACCGCCGTCACGAAGGACTCCATCGCCGTCGAAGGGCTGAGCGCCAACGCCTATGCGGCCTCCGTTCTCGCGGACGACAACGGCACGGTCACGCTGACCGTGAGCAGGCCCACCCTGTCCTGGAACGGCGCAGCCGGCGCGGACTGGACGGCGGAGGGCGCTTGGAGCGCCGACGGAGTGCCGTGCACGTTTGCCGACGGCGACATGGTGTCGCTGAAGGATGGCGACAAAATAACCCTTTCGTCCGCCGTCAGGACGGGCGGCATGAACGTCTCCGGCGGCGTGACGATAGCCGGGAACGGAAGCGCGGCGATAGAGTGCGGCGAGCTTTCCTTGGACGGGACGCTTTCCATCGCCGGGAGCGTGGCGTTGAATGCGGCGGCCACGCTTGAGACCGGCGCGGTGAACGTGGCGGACGGCGCGGAACTCGTGATCGGCTCGGCAATGACGTTCAAGAGCGGCTTCAAGGTCCTTGGCGGCGGCGGCGTGGTGTTCGATGGCGCCGCAATAACGCTGGACCACAGCCTCCTCACGGCAAACGCGCCTTTCGCCGACTTCACGGGCACGGTCACGTTGCGGGGCGGCGCGGCCGTCACGCAGACGGGCAGAGCCTATGCCTATCCCGGCGACAAAGACGCCGACCTCGCCGGACCGTTCGGCGATGGCGCAAGCAAGATTGTCTTCTCCGGCGGATCGTTGACGGGCTTCAGCCAAGCGAACAACGTTTTCATTCACAACGCCATCGAAGTAAACGACGTGAAGGGCTTCGACAACACGCTGTCCATCATCCACGCCGCCAGCGACGGCGACTCGCCAAACGTCAAACTCTATGGCAGGTTCCTCGGCTCGGGCACGCTCAAGATCGACAACAAATGGTTCAGCAACGCCAACCGGCGGCTGTATTTCGAGCAAGGCTGCGATATGAGCGAGTTCGGCGGCACGCTCGATTTCACCGGCACGGGCGTCGCCCAGATAGGTTCCACCGACGCCAACGGCGAGAACGTCACCTGGCGGCTCAACAATATCGACAGGGTTTTCATCCAGCCCGGCGAAAACACGACGGTAAGGCTCGGCGCCGTGGATTTCCAGCGGACGAACGCGACAGGGCTGTACTTCTGGCATTCAGGCGACAATGGCGGCCACCGCATCACGCTGGAGATCGGCGCGAAGAACGAGGATTGCGCCGTCAATTCTCCGATAACCGGCAACAACGATCTCGATCTGGTGAAGACCGGCACCGCCACTCTCACGCTCGGAACGGGCTGCACCATGCGGAGCGGCTCCACCGTGACTGTCGCTTCCGGCAAGCTCGTCGTCAATACATCGACCGCGCTCGCTGCGCCGGTTACGGTCAAGAGCGGGGCGACGCTCGCAAGCGGCGGCCTCCTTTCCAGCGTGACGTTCGAAGAAGGCGCGCTTGTGGACTGCCTGCCGGCCTCGCCGGACACGGCCGTGAAATACGATATCGTGACGGCGTCGTCAAGGCCCGTGTTCTCCAATGGCGGCCCGGCCGTGGCGAACGGCGCCGTCGGCACCGGCAAATGGGTGGCGAGGGTGCGCGACAATGACGACGGCACATACACGCTCTATGCCGAGTTCGTAAAGAAAGGCTTCCTGCTGGTCGTCCGCTGAGATGCGGAATTATGGTATAATACGCGCCATGCGATGCATGGTGCGTATTTTGCTCTCCGCGGCGCTCTGCGCGACCGCCCAGGACGCCGTGGCGCGGCCGGTCGAGACCGTCCGCGGGGTGGTGACGTTTGAGCGGTCCAGCGACGCGTTCGCATTCATGAGGCGTTCCGACGGCGCTGGCGTGCGGCTCGGTCTGGCCAGAGGCGAACACGTCAAGGTCGGCGACACGATCGACGCCACCGGCGAAGTGACGCAGACGGCGCCTATGCTGCGCCTCGAAGGCGTGAAGGCGATGCGCGTCGGCGCCGGCCGAGCCCCTCTTCCCGTCGCGACCACGATAGCAGGACTCTATTCGGGCTCTGGCGGCGGCGCGCATCCGCCGCTCTTCGGTCTGCCTGTCGAGGTGACGGCGAGAGTGCTGGACGTCAATCGCCGCAGGACGCAGGTGCAGCTGCAGCTGGCCGACATCGGAGCGGACACGCCGAGCGTCACTGCCAGCTACAGGCTTGACGAGGGCCGGCCGATGGGCGGGGACATGAAGATAGGCGCGGTGGTGCGCGTGGTCGCGGTGCCGTCGATGGCGTTCACTTTCGACGGCGTGGAGATGCTCACGCTCAACATCCAGTCTCGCGACGCGGTGCAGATACTCTCCCTGCCCTCATGGTGGACGCCTGGCAAGGTGTGGGCGCTGAGCGGTGCGCTCGCCGTGGTGTTCGCAATGCTCGTCGGCTGGCTCATACTCCTCTCGCGGGCGATAGCCGCAAAGCGCGTCGCGCTGGCGGAGGCGGATCTCTCGCGTCGCGAAAGGTTGCGCCTGGCGTCCGATCTCCACGACAACTTCCAACAGCTCCTCGCCGGCTCCATGTTCCACATCAACGCCGCGTTCAACTACTTCGGCAGCAACTCCGAGCGCGCGCTCCACCACCTGGAGGGCGCCAGGAACGCGCTCGCCCACACGCAGACCGGCCTGCGCACGGCGTTGTGGGGGATGACCGAGGAGAGTGAGGGGCCCAAGTCGCTCGTCGCCCTTCTTGACTACGCAATATCGCGCATGGCCCACTGGGAGGGCATTGTCACGCTTCGCCACAAAGGGCGGGAGCCGCTGGGCGCCGGCAAATACGCGGGCCGCTTCCTGACCATCATGCAGGAGGCCGTGGCCAACGCCATCAACCATGGCGCGGCGGCCAGCGTGCGCGTGAGGCTGAGCTTCGCCGGCGGCTCCGTCAGGATGACGGTCAAGGACGACGGCTGCGGCTTCGACGCCGGCGGCACCTTCGGCTCCGACCACATGGGGCTGGCCAGCATGAAGAGCCGCATAGAGCTCGTCGGCGGCACGTTCTCCATCAGGAGCGTCCGCGGCAAGGGCACGACCATTCGCGCAGAACTGAAAACCGCCGCCGCCGCGACTGCCTAGCGAAGCGGCACGCGCATACGCCCGATCTCAAATCTCTACACATGAAGAAGACAACCGTTCTGATAGTCGATGACCACCCGATCGTCCGCGACGGCCTCGCGGGAATGCTGGAGAGCGCGCAGGATTTCGCCGTCGCAGGGCTTTGCGCGAACGGCGAGGACGCGCTGCGCCACTGTCGCGTCAACGGAGTCCCGGATGTCGTCTTGATGGACATCCGCATGCCGAAGATGGACGGGTTCGAGGCGCTGAGGCAGTTCAAGCGCTTCTCGCCGCGCATACGCGTCCTCCTGCTTGCCGGAATGCCGATGCGCAAGGAACTGGAGCTCGCGCACGAACTCGGCGCCGCCGGATACCTCCCGAAGAGCGCCGACCAGCAGACGCTGCTTTCCGCCATCCACAGGGCGGCGGAGGACGCCTCGTGCTTCATCGAAGACAGCGCGTTTTCGCCGGTCAGGGGCGTGCTCTCGGCGCGCGAGACGCAGATACTGCGTCTGCTCGCGGACGGAAACACGCGCGAGGACGCCGCCGACGAGCTTGGCATCAGCATCGATACCATCCGCTCGCACGTCAAGAACATCATGGCGAAGCTCGGCGCCCCCAACACGCCGGCCGCCATAGCCCGCGCCTACGAATCTGGCATTTTAGGCAATTCGTGACGAGATGCCGCCCTGCGGCGCCCAATGCCCTGCGGCTGAATTGCGGCCGTGAAAGCCCCACCGGCGGGGGATGCCGGGCGGGTGGGGAAAATGGTAAACTACCATGGCGTGAAGGCAAAGGAAAGGAAAACGCAAATGGCGAGAATGCTTCTGTCTGCCGCTATCGCGCTGTGTGCGGCGTTGTGCGCCCGGTGCGCGGCCCGGCCGTGCACGGACTGCTACTGGCACTGGATGAACGGCAACATCTCGAAGAGCGGCATCACCGCCGACCTGGAATACATGAAGGCCGGGGGGATGGATGCGGCGATGATCTTCGACGTGGGCGTTGGCGCAGGTCGCGGCGGCGTGGATTGCGGGTCGCCCGAATGGAGGGAGTGCGTCGCGTGGGCTAACTTCGAGGCGCAGCGGCTGGGCATGGAGCTGTCGTTGCACAATTCACCCGGCTACTCGGCGTGTGGCGGGCCGTGGATCGCCCCGGAAGAGTCGATGAAACAACTCGCCTGGGATGTCTTGGCCACGCATGGCGGCGTCGTCGACGGAGACGTGGCCAAGATGGGCTTCTGGCGCGAGATCGCCCGCTATCCTCTAGCCACGGCTGACGAGGTGGTGCGTGTCTGCAAGCGTCTCGAGAAAGGCGAGTCTGTCGTGGTTGAACTTGACGGCGAAAAGGAGGTGACGGCGCTGAACGTGTGGCGCGGGGCGCGCGAGAAGCCGCTGGACCCGTACGACGGGCCGCGCGACTACGGATGCACGCTCAAGGTCGAAGCGTTCGACGGCGCGTCATGGAAAAGCATCGGCGACGTCCGCTGCCCCGTGCTGAGGGCGCGCGACGTGCCGGGCCATGCGGAGTTCAGCACGCCTGCACAAGCGGCGAAGCTCCGCCTCACGGTGAATCGCGGCGCGAACATCGACCGCGTGGAAGTGCTTTCCTCCACGCCTGCCGAAGGACGCGCGCTCGTCGTAGGTTTCACCACCACCGGCCAGATGGTGACAGCCGCACCGGACGCCGGGCGCGGCCTTGAGTGCGACAAGTTTTCGCGCCGCGGCGTGGATGCGCACTTCGACCGGCATCTCCAGCCGCTGTTCGATTGGATGGGGCGCGGCGCATTCAGATATCTCGTCATCGACAGCTGGGAGGCTGGACAGCAGGACTGGACGGACGATTTCGCCGAAAAGTTCGCCGCCCACCAGGGCTACGACTGCATCCCGTGGCTGCCCGCGCTCACCGGGCGCCACGTCGTCGATGGCCGTATCGTCGCTCGCCCGCCCGGCAAGGAAGATGCGCAAGGCGAGACGAAGTTCCTATTCGACTACGAGGCGGAGAAGAGGCGGCTCTTCGAGGAGGGGTTTCTCGCCCCGTTCGCCGAGAGGGCGCGCCGGCTCGGCCTTCTCGTGGCGGGCGAGCCATACGGCGACGGCGACTTTGACATGGAGACGTTCACGAAATATCTGGATCTCCCCATGGGCGAATACTGGGCAAGGTCGCACTACGGCTCCATCGAACGGCCGCTCCGCGTCAAGGCGGCGGCGGAAAAGTCCGGTAAGTCGCACCTCGGATGCGAGGCGTTCACTGCGTTTCCCGGGGACGCCGACATCGCTCCCACCATCGAAAATTTCGCAGGGGCGATACGTCTGCTCAAGTCTGCGGGCGTGACGCGTTTCGTGTTCCATTCGATCGTCCACCAGCCTTCAGACGATTCTTCGTTGACGATGGGGCCGTTCGGGACGCGCTTCGACCGTGCGCACTGCACGATCGAACAGCTCAAGGCCCTCACCGACGCGATAAAGGACGGACGCCGATGAACAAATCCGTCGCCGCTCGTTCGCTCGCAATGTCGCTTCTCGAGTTCGCGCCACGCATGGACGCGGCAGAGGTGGCGATCGACCCAACCGTCACGATGAACCGCATCGACGAGCGCATATACGGTTTTCTGCTGGAGCACATCTACCGGTCGTGTTCGGCTGGGATATGGGGCGAGGAAGTAGTCAATCGCTCGTTCGAGCAACGCGCCAATCTCACGGGGCGCTACGTCGTGGGACACAGGCAGTCGGGCTCCTTCGAGGTGCGCGTGACGGGCGACGACTCGGTGATAGGCGTCAGGGACGGTGCGCGCGAAAGAATGCGGACAAACTACGTCGACTGGCACGTCGGCGAAGGTTTCGTGGAGGTCGCCACCGGCTGGCGTTGGAATTCGCCGACGGCGAACGTGGCGCGTGTCGTCGCGGCCGTGCGAGGCGAAGGTCTTGCCAGAATCGAGTTCGAGGGGTGCAGGGCGCGTGGTTTTCTGGATGACAAGGAGACCTTCGACGTGGAATGCGAGGCGGGCGGCACCGGCTTGACGTGCGCCGGAGGCCGAGCCCGGTAGTCGGACAGCTGGAGGTTGTGCGCGATGGCCCAGTGCCGGACCTGGGAGCGGTCGACGGGGAAGCCGAAGCGCCTACCCACCTCGCTTGCGGCAAACGCATACGAATACCGTTTTGCGTCGCCATCCGGCTCCATGGCCCTGCGCAGGAACGACTGCACCTCGTCAGGCCACGTTGGCATGTGGTTGCCGCCGGACGAACCCGGCTCCCAGGCGTCGCCACGCCCTTGCGCCCGTGCCGCAAGGTAGGACGTGCGCAGCGAATACAGCTGCGACTGTCCTACCTGAAGCGACTCCATCGCCTGCTGGCGGGTGATCGCACCGGTTACGAACTGCA
>CAMOIK010000109.1 GCA_946615875.1 uncultured Verrucomicrobiota bacterium
GGTCGCCTGGCAAGGTCGTTCCAACGGCTTGGCAAGGTCGTTCCAACGGCTTGGCGAACTCATGGCTATGAGTTTGGAAAGCCATGGCTATGGGTTTGCGCGTGGCTGGCGACGCCTTGCGCCTGGAGCAAGGAGGACGCGAAGGCGGCATAAAGAGCCCCAAAACCGCGGCATTTGCGGATTTTGGCGATTGTTGGCGATGCGCGACGGCTGTTTCGGCTAGTCGCCGACGGCGCCGCCCGCGCACAGATCCGGGAACACGGCGGGCAGAAGCGTCGTTGAGCCATAGGGCACGAGGGCGATCATCTCGACGGCGTTCGCCATGATCCGCGGCAGGCTCGTCGGGAAGTTCGGCAAGGACGCGGAGCTGGCCATGACGACCGAGCTGTTCTTCGTCACCGTCACCGACAACGGCACCGCGTTCACGCTGCCCGGCGAGATCGAGACGGACCGCGAGGGCGACAAAGTCGCCAACCTCTTCTACGCGGACGCATGCGCCTCGTACCAGAAGCCGCACGTCGAGCGCAACCACGAGTTCATCCGCCTCGTGCTGCCGAAGGACGCCCATCACTTCCTGCCGACCTCCTTCGACGGCCTGGCACAGGACGACGTGGCCCTCATGATGTCGCTCCTCGGCATCGAGAAGTAGCCTCTGCGACATAGACCGTGCGCAAGGCGGTGCACTATCGCGTCACTACGTGCTGTGGCATCACATCGTCGCATGATTTGGCATCAAGATTTCATGTAACATACCATCAGGAAATCTCGCCCCGTCAGAAGCACCCAAACAATCCAAGAGAAAAGGCTTCTTTCTTTTGCCTTATTAAGTAAGGAGAGCGGCAAGACGGGCGCCGGAGACGGGCGTTTTGTCCGCCTAGAGACCAAATGGCACACTTGCGAGACAAATTGCCCCGCGGCATTGCCCATTCGATGGCTGGCACGGGTGGTGCAAAGTTGAGTGTGTCTGCAAAAGACGAGAAAACAACAGAAAGGAGCAACGAAAATGAACACACTGATAAATATGAATCCATGGAGTTTCCTTGAAGACGTCCTCAACGCCAACAGCCGCGCCTTCAAGTCGATACGCGCCCGCGCGGCCGGAAGGTTCCCGCCAGTGAACGTAATGATGGATGACAACGCGATATTCGTGGATGTCGAACTGCCCGGCAAGAGCGCGTCGGAGATTGAGCTTTCGCTGGAACCGCAGTCCGTGACGATAGCGGACAAACCCGCCGAAGGCGAGTGCACGTGGCGTCGGCGCCTGGAACTGCCCTTCCGCGTGAATGCGGACAAGGCGAGCGCGAAGTTCACCAACGGCATCCTGCGCATAGAGCTGCCCAAAGCCGACGAAGCCGCCCGCCATCGCATAGCGATCAGCGACTGAGCGAAAAGAACGGAACACAACAAGAAAGGAGATACGAAATGAACGAGAAGACATACGCAACGCCCGCAGCCACCTTCGCAGAGCATCCCGACCACTACGAACTCAAGGTCACGCTGCCAGGAATCGCCAAAGAAGAGGTCGAACTGCACGTGGAGGGCAGGACCCTCACGCTGAAAACCGCCTCGAAATACCAGAACCCGGCAGGGTTCAAGCTAGTAGCGTCAGAGTTTGAGCGCGCCGACTATGCCATGAGTCTCGACCTGCCTGAGATGGCGGACCCGACTTCGCTGAGCGCGAAGTGCGCCGCCGGCGTCCTGACCGTCATGGTACAGAAACGCCCCGAGACGCAGGCGAGAAAAATAGAGATCGGCTGAACGGAGGGTGCGCCGCATCCGGCGCACAGACGCGACGAAAGCGGGGGCGCGGCATCTGCCGCGCCCCCGCCTTCTGTTTCATGCTCGCGTCCTTGCGTCAGAACGTGGCGGTGAGAGCGACTCCGCCATAGACGTTCCAGGACTTGTCGCAGCTCTTGCCCCACTCTCCGTTGTAGTCACGGGCGGCATCGCGCATGTTGGAATCTAGCAGGTAGTCGCTGCAGGCGACGTATGCGCCGAGGGAGAGCCAGTCGCAGAGCGCCCACTCGAACTCTCCCATGACGGTTGTATCCATAAAGCCGGCGTGGTCGAAGCCGCCGCTGGACTCGTCGAAGTAGCCATGAGTGCGCTTGGAGTTGCCGAAGCCCTGACCGATGGAAGGTTTGAACGTCAGCACCGGATCGTCCTCTTCCGTCTCGCCGTCAACGAGCGCAAAGGTGTGCCCGACGTTGAGATTGAAGTAGGTGCCGTCGTCGGCCATGAGGTCGCGCTCCACCCAAAATGTCGGCTCAAACCAGAGATCGCCCAGCGAGAGCTCGAGGTTGAGATACTGCGTGTCGCCCACCTCGCCGTGGTAGCGCGGCAGATACTCGTAGATGTAGTTGAAATCAACGGAAAGCGCACCGAGGCTCTCGCAGAGGTCGAAGTCGTGCGCGAGGCCGACAATCATGTCGAGCGTCGTGTACTTTCCGGCACGATTGCCGTAACCGCCGCGCTTACCATTGCCCTTCGTAGTATCGTAGATCGCCTCCACGCCGACATACACCCAGTCGGCGAACGTCAACTGCGCGCTGGGCGTGACGATTGGATCCTTGCCGTCAACCACGCCGTAGGTCATGTAGCGAGAATCGAACGACACGCCGAATTCCGCCGTCACCACCTGTTGCTCGCCGAACGACACGCCCTCACCGGGAGCGTAGCTCCATTCGTCGCCGGACTCTGCGTCCGCCATTGCCCCGCCGCACGCGAACAGCGCGCCGAGAACCACCGCCTTCACCGTCTTTGTTTTCATCGTTGTCTCTTTCGTTTCTTGTGTTTTTCCTTGGTCTCAAGCCTGTTCGGCTCAGACGGCGCATAGTTTACCATATCTAACATTGCGGTGTCAAGCGCGGTCTCCGAAAAATTTTTCCGCCGTCGCGACGGCGTGTCGCGGCGGCGAAGTGGCGAAGTCGCCTGATCCGGACTACTTGACGGAGCCGAGCGCTATGAGCGCGAAGACCATGGCAAAGATGGCGACGGTCTCGACGATGCCGAGTGCGGCGAGGTAGTTGGTGAAACCCTGGTTGGTCTCTGCCTGCGCGTCGCAGGCGGCGGCGCCCGCGCGGCCCTGGAAGAGAGCGGAAAGGCCGATGGCCAGGCCCGCGAAGATGCCGGCGACGAGAACAGGGACGCCCGAGCCAGCTGCGACCTTGCCCACCTTGCCGAGCATGATAAACATTAGGATCATGCCGTAGAGGGTCTGCGTTATCGGCGCACCTACGAACGAAAGGAGCAGGAACGGAGCCGGCTTGCCCGCCGCGTAGCATTTCTTCCAGGCGCCGACGGCTGCGGAGGCCGCGAAACCCGTGCCGAACGCGCTTCCGGCGCCGGCAAGTCCAAGGCAGGCGATTGCGCCCGCGACGATCATTGCTGCATCACTCATTGTTTTTTCCTTTTCTTGGTGGTCGGTTGATGAGATTTCAGAAAGTGCGCCCCAGGCTCCTAGCTTCTGCGGAACGGACGGAAAGCGTATCCCGCCCACGAGACGCCCTTGTGGTTGGAGAACTCCAGCGTATTCAGGCGCACCGCGTGCACGAGGATGGAAAGGCCCGCCATGGCGAGGTTGAGCGCATGGCCGACGACGAGTATCGCGACCATCGCCACGGCCATGAGCGCCTTCGCCCACGCCGCGTCCACCCCGGCCACCAGCCCCGTAGCCATCGAGTTGAAGTTCTCCGCCACCTTGACAGACGCCAGGCCGACGGCGAACAGGCGCACGTAGGAGATGATGTCGCCGAGCGCGCTCATGATGTTCAGCGGCAGCATTCCCAACTCCGCACCGCGAGTCTTGAGTTCGGACGGCTTCACGGAGAATAGGAACACCATGGCGATGGAAACGCCGCCGAGAACCATCCCCCACTGCGGGACGCCAGGGAATATCCCCACTATGTAGTTCGTCACGAGATACATCAGCACGAGGACGCCCGCCCAGCCCAGCTCCGCGAGGAACGTGGTGTCTGGGAAGCGGCATGCCGCATTCCAGAGACGCGCAAGAGCCAAGTGCGATGCGCCGATCGTGAAGCAGAGCAGCATCATGTTCTTGTAGCTGGGGTCGGCCAGCCACTTGACGGTCGGCCAGTCGGCGCAGGCCGGGATCGCCGCGCCGAACCACGTGTTGGACAGCAGCCCCCACGCCACCGTGGCGGACGAGAACACCGTGAGCAGGATCAGCCAGCTGCGGGCCACGGCGTTGGCCTTGCCCGCGTCGAGATACTTCTTCCATCCGAACAGCGTCGCCGCCAAGAAGATCGCGCCGTATGCGCCGTCGCCAACCAGCATCGCGAAGAAGAGCGAGAAGTAGCACATGAACGGCACGGAGACGTCCGCTTCGGTGTAGGCCGGGGAAATGCCAAGCCCGTCGAAAAGCGCCTTTACCGGACGGAAGAGGCGCGGAGGCTCGATCAGCGTGGGCGGCGTCTCGCCAGGAGCCGGCTCGCGCAGCAGCGTGCCCCAGCCGTTTTTGCGCGCCGCCTCCGCCAGCTTGGCAGCCGACGGGCGGGCGATCCAGCCCGATATGAACGCGACCTCGCCGCTGCGCTCCATCAACTCGCGAGCGGCGCTGAACGCCACCCTGTCTGCGAGCGCGGGGTATTCGGCCATGATCGTATCCTCGTCGCAGGCGGCGATGTGGGAGTCTATGGAAAGGATCTCCGCATCGAGCCTGGCCGCCTCCTCCTTCATCGCGCCGAGGCTGCGGCCCGGCAGTTCCACACAGTCGGCCGCCGACACCGCCTCAGGGTCCATGCTTATGAAATACGTGCCGTCCTTCTTCAGTCGCAGATACACGCCGGACTCCGCGAGCTTCGCCGCCAGAACCGGGTCGAAGTCGCCGTATGGAGCATACTTTCCGATTTCCTTAGCCACCTCGTCCGCCCTGGCGGCAAGCGCCTCGCGGCGGTCGAACTTCTCCAGTATGTCGGCCGTCTTGCACGGAAGTTTCTGGAGGGTGGCGGCGTAGGCCTTGCCCTCGCGCATCTTGCGGATGATGCGCACCGCGCGTTCCGCCGCCGCAGCATCGCTCTTGGCCTCCGCCAGTTCCGCGCCCTTGGCCGCGCCGAGGTCGAGATGGACCGCGCCGAGCTCGCGAAGCCTCTCCAGCGTCGCCTCGCACTCCGACGCGACGCAGACGAGATCGAGATGCATCATCTTGACAATCATGCCGCCACCCCCTCGGGAACACGCGATTTCGCGATCTTTCCACGCGTCACCGCCGCAGTCTGCTCGTCGCCCAGCGCTATCTTGATGACGCGTATCGCTTCCCGGCACTCAGGGATCTTCACCTTCTCGAAAAGATTCACCCTTTGGCTGGTGGTCTGCAGCTCCTGCTGGACGAGCCGCCTCTGCTCGTCATAAACCGCCCGCTCGCACTGGAGAGACATAACGCGCGTGGCGGCCGCCACGGCGTCGTCCACCCAGGCCGGCGTCTGCCAAGCGTCGATTTCCTTCACCTCCGTCTCGATCGCCTCGAAAGTGGGTATCGCCACGCCGGCGATGTTCGCGCTGCCGGTCTTCACGCTCTTGACGGTGACGAGCCCGGCTACAAGCGCCTCGTCGGTGGCCAGCAGACCCACCCAGCTCTGGAGCGCCTCGCGCTCGGCGCGCTCACGAGCGGCCACTTCATCGGCCTTCGCGCTTATGCCGGCGATCTCGCCCTGCAGCTGCTGTTTCTTCAGCTGCAACATCGGCAGGAAGCGCTGGAATCGCTTCAGGGCGTCCGTCTGCGCCTTCAGTTCAGTCTTCGTGAGTTTGATCTTTGCCATTGCGCCGCATATTATACCACATCTTCGCCCGCACTTTCAAGTGCCAGCACGCTTTTTGTCGCGCCCCGCCGCGGCCGAGCGACTCCGGCCCCCGGCCCCGCCATGGTCATGAAAAGAGACGCTGCGGAGCCTCCTGGACGACGCGCCCGAATGGGCCGCGCGTCCGGGGAACTCCGCAGTGCCGCGATCGCAGCGCCGCAACGGCGCTGCCGCGCGCGGCTTACTTGTAGCCGATCTTCTTGAGGCGGGCCACGCAGTCGGCCTTGGCCGCTTCGGAGAGCGAGACGTTCGGGAGACGGACGCCGCCCATATCCAGGCCCCACACCTTCATCATGGCCTTGCCGCCGGCGACGCCGCCGTACTGCACGAGGATGTCCACGATGTCGCAAACCTGCTTCATGCCCTTCTCGGCCTTCTTCAGGTCGCCCTTCTTCACCGCGTCCCAGATCTTGTAGTAGATGCCTGCGGAATAGTTGTAGGTCGAGCCGATGGCGGACTTGGCGCCGAGCGCGACGGCGCCGGCGAACCACTCGTCGATGCCCCACGTGATGTCATACTTGCCGCCGCAGGCGCGCAGGCAGCGCTGGTACATGTAGAGGTCGGGGTAGTTGAACTTGATGCCCGCGAGGTTGGCGATCTTCCCGTCGGCCGCCTCGAGGAACTTCTGCATATCGAAGTTCACGCCGCTCATCGACGTGTGGTAGTAGTAGAAGGGAAGCTTGGTCGAAGTCTTGAGCGCCTCCTTGAGATACGCCACCAGCGCATCTACCGAACCGGGCTTGAAGAAGTTCGGCGGCACGATGCTCGTGGCGTCCATCCCGCACTTGACGGCATATGCGCCGAGCTCCTGCACGTCCGGCAGGGCGAGCGCGCCGATGTGCGCGATGA